>WRCL01000066.1 GCA_009783975.1 Micrococcales bacterium | reverse complement strand
CCCGGGATCAACATGCAGGAGCTGAACAAGGTCCTGCGCCCGCTCAACGTGTGGTTCCCAGACGACCCGGCCTCGTACCCGGTCAACGTCCTGGGCGGACGGATCGGCTGCGGCGGCTGGAGCCTGCTCGGCTCTGGGTACGGCCACCTGCCGAACCTCGTGTGCTCGATGGAGGTCGTCACCCCCACCGGTGAGGTCATCCGCGTCGGCGAGGGCGGCGGACGCAAGATCCGCAAGTCCTCGGTCGGGTTCCGCGTCAAAGACCTGTTCATCGGCAACCAGGGCACCTTGGGGATCTGCACCGAGGTGACGCTGGACATCTCCCCGCGTCCTGAGGCCGAGCTCGCGGTGTTCTTCGCGACCCGGTCGTTCGAGGACACCCACAAGATCCTGCACGGGCTGAACAAGTGCGGTATCCGCTCGATCTGCGGCACCTTGGCGTTCGACGAGTGGAAGGTCGACTTCCTGCGGCGTGACGACGAGGCGTGGATCCCGCTGCCGAGCTGGGTGAAGTCGGCTGCGATGACGATCTTGTACGGCACGAACGAAGAGGTCGACGCTGCCAAGGCCCGCGTCTTCGCCATCGGCGAGGCCGCAGGCGGCACCTACATGGGCACCGAGATCTCCGAAGGTGACTGGGCCTCGCGCCACGACCGGTACCACCTGGCCTACCACGGCCGCGGTGCCGAGAAGATCAAGCTGATGTCGTGGAGCTGTGAGGACGCTGCGATCACCTGGAGCCAGCTGCCCGAGGTCCGGCGCAAGTGGCACGAGATCGTCGCCGCGCTCATCGCCAAGCACCCAGACCACTTCGATGACTGGGGCATGTTCATGTACACCGGCAACCCGTTCCGGCCGTGGGGCGACTACCTCACCGAGATCGACGTCGGCGTCAACGAGCTGGAGATGACCCCCGAGATCTGGAAGGACTGGATCCAGGCGAAGATCGACATCGCCCGGGTCTCGGTCGCCCACGGTGGGTCGATCTCCATGGCGCACGGCGGCACCCGCGAGGGCGAAGTCGACGTCGCCTGCTACGAGGAGCTCGCCGAAGGCCAGTTCGACCTCATGAAGCGCATCAAGCGGATGCTGGACCCGAACAACATCATGAACCCCGGCAAGTACCACCTTGACGACGCCTACACCGAGGAGACCCAGGCATGAGCCAGCAGCTTAGCTCAAAGCCGTTCTACGCCGAACGGATCGAGGGCAACAAGATCCCTCTGCCGTTGGTCAGAGACTGTTACTCGGTCTTCGCCTGCCGGCACAAGTTCTGCCGCGAGGTCTGCCCGGTCTACACAGAGGACCGTGACGAGTCGCACACCTCCTACGGGTACCACACCGCGCTGCTGGGCATCTCCCAGGGCATGGGTGAGCTCGGCGAGGTGCGCGAGACGATCACCAACTGCCTGGAGTGTGGCGCCTGCGAGACCCGCTGCCCAAACACGCTGTTCGCCGGGGACTTCTACGGCACCTCGACGACGACCGTCAACCTCGTGCGCAAGGTCCGCCGCGACCTGGTGACCTCGGGTGCCGGTTTCGCCGGGTACGAAGAGATCCTCGCCCAGGTCGACCGGTACCTCGCGTACTTCGAGGGCCCGGTCGAAGACCTCACCAAGTGGGCTGACGGGCTGGACCTGCCGTTCACCGGCGAGACCATCTTGTTCGTCGACTACTTCAACGCGTTCGAGACGACCGACGTCCCACGCAACGCCGCCAAGATCCTCAAGGCGGCCGGTGTGGAGTTCGGGATCCTCGCGCTGCCAGGGGCGACCCTGGGCGAGCTGCTCGACGTGAACCTGGAGAAGTTCGTCGAGATGGGCAAGCACAACGTCGAGGTGCTGCAAAAAGCAGGTGCGAAGCGGGTCGTCATGATCAACCCGCACGACTACACCTACTTCACCCGTGAGTACCCGCAGTACATGGACGAGCTGCCGTTCGAGATCGTCTACATCACCGACCTGCTCGACGAGCTGGTGAAGTCTGGGCAGCTGGACTACTCCGGTGGTGCTGGTGCGCCCTCGACGGTCAGCTACCACGACCCGTGCACCTTGAACAAGATCTGCGGTGTGGCCGACTCTCCACGTGAGCTCATCAAAGCCCTGCCTGGTGTGACGTTCTTGGACGTCAGCCCGGTCACGCAGTGGAGCTACTGCTGCGGCAAGGGAAGCGCGAGCTTCAAGGTCCTGCACCCGGACAAGGCCTACAAGATCGGCACGACGCGCCTGGAGGCTGCGGCCGACATCGGCGCCGACCAGCTCGTCTTGGCCTGCCCGCACTGCAAAGACCAGTTCACCGACGTCCAGGCCCGTTCTGGCGTCCCCGTCGAACCGGTGCACATCCTCTCCCTCATCGCGACCGCGATGGGGCTCGACTGAGCTGCGACCCGAAAGGAGGTTGTCATGGGTGACCCGATCTGGACCGGAGACCACTGGGAGGTTGACAGTGATCTGCGCGGTGAGAGCATCCCGATGCCTTACCAGGTGATGGACAACTCTGAGCGGCGCCGCATCATCGCCCAGCGGCTGCGCTACCTCGATTTCATGCACGACCACTTCGCCGACCGCGTCGTCCCCCCGCCTGAGGGTGTCGCCGAGGTCGAAACGACCCACTCGCACGGCTGACCTTCCAGCCCCAGACCGAGGAGTACCGCGTTGCGCATCCTTGTGTGCGTCAAGCACGTCCCAGACACCACTGAAGTCCGGTTCGACCCGGCGACCGCAGAGCTCAAGGTCCGCCAGGCTCCGACGAAGATCAACAACTACGACGAGAACGCGCTCGAAGCTGGCGTGGTGCTCCGCGGCGCCCTGGGCGCCGAGGTCGTCGTCGGTTGTGTTGGTCCCGCCGAAGCCTCCAAGACGGTCAAAGAGGCGGTTGCCATGGGCGCCGACCGTGGTGTCCTGGTCACCGGCCCATGGGCTGGCGAGCTTGACGCCGCAGGGACCGCACGGGTCCTGGCCGGTCTGGCCACAGCTGAAGGACCGTTCGACCTGGTCCTGGCTGGTGACGTCTCGGAGGACGGGTACCACTCGCTGGTGCCCGGCCTGGTCGCCAGCTACCTGTCGGTCCCGTTCGTCCGGGGTGTCAGCGCCCTGGACGGCGGGACGGGCACGGTCGCGGTCGACCGTGCCGTCGACGGTGCGGTCGAGTCGTACACCGTGGCACTGCCTGCGGTGCTGTCGGTGACGACCGCGATCAACACCCCCCGGACCGTGACCAAGCTCCAGGTGATGAAAGTCTCGATGTCCAAGGTCGCCACACGTTCGGCGGCCGACGTCGGCGTCGACGAGGCATCCCTGGCACCACAGGCTGCCGCGACCCGCCTCGTCGCGGTACGTCCGGCGGCAACCCCCCGCCGCTCGGAAGTTGTCTCCGGCGAACCCGACGACATCGTCGCGACGGTGATAGCCCGTATCGACGAGGCAGGAGTCTTGGCATGAGCGCGCTGGTCGTTGTCGAACCGGGCCACGATGCCCAGACCCTGGTCGAGCTCGCCCGGCCTGTGTCGACGACAGTCGACGTCGTCGTCCTCGGCGAGTCCGGTGAACAAGCCGCTGGCGCCGACTCCACGGTGGTCGTCACTGCCGACGGCTGCGGGTGCGGCGAGGCGACCGCTGCGCTCGTCGCTGAGCTTGTCGGCGCCAAAGGTGCTGACCTGCTCGTCCTGGCGTCGACCGAACGTTTGCGTGAGGTCGCTGCGCTGCTCACCGCACGGTTGGACGCCGCGTGCGCCCCTGACGCGGTCGCGCTGGGGCGCACCGACGAAGGCCTGACCGCCGACCGTCTGCTCTATGGCGGTGTGGCGATCGGGACCCTCGCCCTGCAGCGCCCGGTCGCCATCGTCACCGCCGCGGTCAAACCATCTGCTGGCGGCGGGGCGCCCGCACCAGTGCAGACCATGGCTGCCCCGTGCATCGAGGGCAAGACCCTCACCGGACGCACCGCCGTCGCCGACGAAGGCGGGCTGGCCAACGCCGACCGCGTCGTGGCCTTCGGCCGCGGTGTGCGCACGCACGACGACATCGCCATGGTCCGCGCCCTGGCTGACGCCCTGGGCGCCGAGCTCGGCTGCTCACGGCCGATCGTCGACGACCTGAAGTGGCTGGACCTGCCGCACCAGGTGGGCCTGACCGGGACGACCGTCAAACCACAGCTGTACGTCGCTGTGGGGATCTCCGGGCAGATCCAGCACCTGGTCGGGATGCGTGAGTCCAAGCTCATCATCTCGATCAACAACAACGCCTCAGCCCCGATCTTCGAGGCCTCGGACGTGGCTGTCGTCGCCGACCTGTACGAGGTCGTCCCGCGCCTGGCACAGGCTCTCGCCGCGCGGTCAGCATGACCACGTACACCCCAGCCCCGTACCGCGAGTACCTGCCCGAGCTGCCGTCGTGGTTCGCCTGGGGCATCTACCCGGTGTTCGTCGTCGCGCTCGTCGTGTTCTGCTGGCTGTTCGCCAGGCGTGTCCACCGCTCGGGCACTGGTGTGCGCGAGCTGGGCCGTGGCGTGGTCGCCGCGGTCAAGCAGGACCCCACAGGTGTGCTTGGCCGCGTCGTCGCCGATGTGTTCGGCCAGGTCCGGGTGCGGCGCGACCGCCTTGGTGCGACGTTGCACCTGCTGATCTTCGGGTCGTTCGGGGTGCTGGTCATCGGCACCGCCCTGGTCGCCATCGAAGAGGACTTCACCGCGCGGGTGTTCGGGTGGCACTTCTTGCGCGGCGGGTTCTACCTGGCGTTCGAGGTCGTCCTGGACACCGCGGCCCTCGCCTTGGCGGTCGGGACCGCGCTGGCGATGTGGCGGCGGTACAAGATGCGCCCGGCGCACCTGGGTGGGCGCACCTCGGTCCACGTCGTCTACGGCGTCTTGCTGTACTTCGCGCTGTCCGGGCTGGCGCTGGAAGGTGCGCGCCTGGTCGTGCGGCCGGTCGACTGGGACCGGTGGTCGTACGTGGGCTGGGCTTTGTCCAAAGCTCTGGACCCGGCGTTCGGTGCCCATGCCATCGGGGCCTACCAGGTGCTGTGGGTCGCCCACGCCGGTGCGGCGTTCGCGCTCATCGCGCTCATCCCGATCCTCATGCTCGACCACGTGGTCATCTTGCCCGTGGCGATCGCGCTGCAGGCAAGACGCGAACCGGGCATGCTCACCACCCCGTTCGACCTGCCAGCGATCATGGAGGCCGACGGCGACCTCGAAGGTGTCAACGCAGGTGTGGCCAGCCCCGTCAAGCTCGGCTGGGAACGGCGGTTCATGCTCGACGCGTGCATCGACTGTGGCCGGTGCGAGGCGGTGTGCCCAGCCAACGCCGCGGGTCGTCCGCTGTCGCCGCGTGTGCTTGTCCAGGCCCTGGGCAGCGACCTACGTGCCAGTGTCGCCGCAGGCACGGTGCCAGACGACGACGTGTTCGCCCGTGAGGTCCTCACCGAAGACACCGCGTGGAGCTGCCTGACCTGTGGTGCGTGCGCCCGTGAGTGCCCAGCCCTGGTCGACCAGCCTGGGACCGTCGTGCAGCTGCGGCGCCACCTCGTCGAAGAAGGCCGGGTGCCAGAGCGCCAGGCCGGTGTGCTCGAAGCGGTCGAACGTAACCAGAACCCGTTGGGGCTGCCGTCGTACCAGCGCACGCAGTGGGCCGAAGGCCTGGACGTGCCGACCTTGGCCGACAACCCCAACCCTGAGTACCTGTACTGGATCGGGTGCATGGCCGCCTACGACCAGCGCGCGCGTTCGGTGGCCAAAGCCATGGTCGCCATCTTGACCCACGCCGGGGTCTCGTTCGCCGTCCTCGGCGAAGAAGAGAGCTGCTGCGGCGAGGCCCAGCGCAAGCTTGGTGACGAGGCCGGTTTCCAGATGCGGGCGATGGAGACCATCGCGCTGCTCGAAGGCCACGAGGTCGTCAAGGTCCTCACGCACTGCCCGCACTGCCTGGCGACCTTCACCAAGGACTACCCGCAGTTCGGAGCGACGTTCGAGGTCGTCCACCACTCGGTGCTCCTGGCTGAGCTGATCGCCGCGGGGCGGGTGCCAGCACCGGCAGCCTCGGACGGCGGGACGTTGACCTACCACGACCCGTGCAACCTCGGCCGTCTGGGTGGGGTCTTCGACGCCCCGCGCGCGGTGTGCGCTGCGGTTGCTGGGCCCCAGTTCGTCGAGCTGGGACGGCGTGCCGACGCCTCGTTCTGCTGCGGGGCCGGTGGCGGCAACTACTTCTACCGCGTCGACGAAGAACGCAGCGTCTCGTCGTTGCGCCTTGCTGAGGTGGTCAGCTCTGGTGCTGGCACCGTGGCCACAGCGTGCCCGTTCTGCCTGGGGATGCTCGAGGACGCGACGAAGTCTGCCTCCGCCGAGTCGCTGCGTGTGGCTGACCTGGCCGAGCTCGTCGCGGCTACGTTGCCTGCCGCCTCCGCCGGGTGAGCCTCGTTTTGACGGGTGCCGGGGCGGCAGGTAGGGTGACGTTCCGTGCCCGCGTCGTCGGGCCTCTTGTGCGTGCGTGCAACCGGCACCCAGGTCGATGACCTGGCGCTGGGGCAGCACGGGTGGTTGGACCCACCTCATACGACGGACAGGACCTCGTCCTGCGCCATGCTGAGGTGGCCCGACACGCCCGAGCGCGGGGGTCGCGGAATGCGGGACGACAGACCCGCGGGGTAGCCGGACGGCACGGCGATCCGCAGACCTGCCGGCCGTCCAAGGTGACGGGTGCCGGTCGACCAGAGCAGTGATGCGACAAGTACGGAGACGCAGTGCCTACGATTCAGCAGCTGGTCCGCAAAGGCCGGCAGGCGAAGAAGAACAAGTCCAAGACCCCCGCCCTCAAAGGTGCGCCCCAGCGGCGCGGGGTGTGCACCCGCGTGTACACCACGACACCGAAGAAGCCGAACTCGGCGATGCGCAAGGTCGCACGTGTCCGGTTGTCCTCGGGCGTGGAGGTCACTGCCTACATCCCTGGTGAGCAGCACAACCTCCAGGAGCACTCCATCGTCCTGGTCCGTGGCGGACGTGTGAAGGACCTGCCCGGCGTGCGGTACAAGATCATCCGTGGTGCCCTGGACACCCAGGGGGTCAAGGGCCGCCAGCAGGCCCGTAGCCGCTACGGCGCGAAGAAGGGCTGACGCAGATGCCTCGTAAAGGACCGGCCCCCCGCCGCGTGCTCATCGCCGACCCGGTGTACGGGTCGCCCGTGGTGACCCAGCTCATCAACAAGGTGCTCCTGGACGGCAAGAAGACCGTCGCAGAGTCCATCGTCTACGGCGCCCTGGAAGGTGTGCGCGAGAAGACCGGGTCTGACCCTGTCTCGGTGCTCAAACGTGCGCTGGACAACGTCCGCCCGTCGATCGAGGTCAAGTCCCGCCGCGTCGGCGGTGCGACCTACCAGGTCCCGGTCGAGGTGCGTCCGGTCCGGGCGATGACCCTGGCCCTGCGCTGGCTCACCGACTTCTCGCGCCAACGCCGGGAGAAGACGATGACCGAACGTCTCATGAACGAGATCCTCGACGCGAGCAACGGCCTTGGGGCTGCGGTCAAGCGTCGTGAGGACATGCACAAGATGGCCGAGTCCAACCGGGCCTTCGCTCACTACCGGTGGTGATCTGAGACAACCTGACGTCCGTAGCCAGCCCACCTGAACGACAAGGACAACACTCGTGGCACTTGACGTGCTCACCGACCTGGCCAAGGTCCGCAACATCGGCATCATGGCGCATATCGACGCCGGCAAGACGACGACCACCGAGCGGATCTTGTTCTACACCGGGGTGAACTACAAGATCGGCGAGACGCACCACGGTGCGTCCACGATGGACTGGATGGAGCAGGAGAAAGCCCGCGGTATCACCATCACCTCGGCGGCGACGACGTGCTTCTGGAACGACCACCAGGTGAACATCATCGACACCCCCGGGCACGTGGACTTCACCGTCGAGGTCGAACGCAGCCTGCGCGTGCTCGACGGCGCCGTCGCAGTGTTCGACGGGAAAGAAGGCGTCGAACCGCAGTCTGAGACGGTGTGGCGCCAGGCCGACAAGTACGACGTCCCGCGGATCTGCTTCGTCAACAAGATG
>WRCL01000065.1 GCA_009783975.1 Micrococcales bacterium | reverse complement strand
CGCGCCTGTAGCTCAGGGGATAGAGCACCGCTCTCCTAAAGCGGGTGTCGCGCGTTCGAATCGCGCCAGGCGCACACAGCAAGCCCGCAGGTCAGCAACTCGGCGCCGCCTGCGGTTGAGCACTGGGCTGATCCCTGACGAAGGGTGGCCTTAGGCCGGTATCCTGAGTGCATGGCACCCGAGGTTGTGGAACTGATCCGGGCCGGGCTGGCGCTCGACCCGGACGAGCGCGCTGTGCTCGGCCACGCCCTGCTGAAGAGCCTGCACGACGACGGTGACGACCAGGACGCCGTCGATGCGGCCTGGAGGGACGAGATCGCTCGTCGTCTGCGCCAAGCCCAGGACGGCACGGTCGAGCTGGTGGATGCTGATGAGCACTACGCGCGCCTACGGGCCGCGATCGCCGCCCGGGCATGACCGATCAGCAGCAGGAGCACCCCGAAGCAGCCGAGGAGCTCGACGCTACGGTCGCCTGGTACGAGGAACACGAACCCGGCACCGGTCTGACTCTCATCGACCGGGCCGTCGAGGCCCGACAGAGCATTGCAGCCTGGCCCCAGGCTGCACGTCCGTTCCCAGGCTGGACAGACCAGCCGGTGGTACGCAGCCAACGGGTCCGCGGCTACCCGTACCGGATCGTCTACGTCATCGACAACGATGGCCTCGTCCTCATCCTCGCGTACGCCCACCATGCTCGCCGCCCTGGTTGCTGGATGCACCGACTCGACACGCCGCCGCCGTAGCCCTATGACGCCAGCGTGCCGATCGGTGCTGATGCAACCATCATGGCGTGCCGCTGAGAGCTACTTGACATGGACATAGTCCATTCCGGGTCGATGCACCACTCGGCCTCGTCGGCACTGAGCGTGTCCGGACCTTTGAGCGTCCGCTGTTGGATGCTTTCGGGTGCCCGACGAACCGTCACCGGTTCACAGGAACGACGCGGCCCCGTACAACCAGCCGTCACGTGCTGCGGCACCCACCCGCACCGAGCTGACGTCGGTGCGCAGCATCTGGGCGTTGTGGGGCACCGAACGCGACCATGCGACGACGAGCGAGACCGCCGCGTCACCAGGGATGCACCCGACGACGTTGTCAGCCCCCGAGTGCCAGACACCTCCGGCGTCAGCCATCGTCGTCGCGTGCGAACCGAGCGTGGCAGAGGTTGCCACGTCCAGCGGCGGCAGCCCGTTGCGGGCCCGGTAGGCGTTGATCGCCTCGCCGATCTCATGGGCTGGGGCTGGCGTGGCGCCGTCACCGGCGGTTGTGCACTGTTTGCCGCCAGCGGGGACCGTCGGGGCGACCGGTGCCGGTGGTGGTGCCGCGGCGAGCCCCGAACGCACACCTGAACGTACCTGTGTGCTGGCGCGCGGGGTGGCGGCCTGTTCTGCGGCGACGCGGGCGTCCTCGGCGTCTTGCCACTGGGTCTGCGAGTCGACGACGCCTGACAACGGTGCGGCGAGCGTCGCGGTCACCGCCGCCACCTGGTGGGGGCTGGTGCGCGGGTCGGTGAGCAGCGCCGACAACGTCCCCGAGGCGGCGTCAAGCTGGGCGCGGGGCACGTCCCCGGCCTGCGGTGAGGAGCTGAGGGCGGCGTCGGCGGACCACAGGGCGCTCCACGCGGCGCGGACCTGTGCGTTGCGCGCCCCGGTGGCTGCCGCGGACGTCGTGTTGCCGACCAGGGCCATGTTCGTGGCTGCGTCGGTCTCGAGCGCCGCCAGGGCGCTGGTCACACGTTCGGCGGCGGCGGCGTCAGCGCCGGGCCTGTTCCAGGTGAACCCGGCGACGAGCGCTGACCCGGCGACGACGCTCACAGCGGCGACCGCCGCGACAACCTGGGTCCGCTCGATCTTGCCTGCCCAGACCCGGACGCTGCCTGGGGCGTCAGTGACCACCTGGCCGAGCCAGAGGTGTGCAGCGGCAACGACCTGGTGGAGCCAGACATCTGCAGCGCCGGCCAGCTGGTGCAGCCGGACCTGTCCCGCGGCGACGTGCGGGCCGAGCCCGTGCAGCCCTGAGGCGACAGCAGTCAGACGGTCCATCGTATGTGTCCCCGATCCATGGGTGCTGTTCACCTCCCACCATCGGCGCCCCGCACGGGGGCGTGAGGCGACTCACACCAACAGGCGCAGGCGCGCAACCGCAAGACACCGATGGAGCAGCTGGCCGCTATCCCTCGACGAGCACCGGGGTTGACAGCCAGGCCAGCAGCAGGCGCACCCCAAACCCGGTGGACCCCTCGGGGACTTCGTGGCGCGCGGCGGCCGACCGGGCCGGGCCGGCGATGTCCAGGTGGGCCCACGGCACGCGGCCGGGCCGGACGAACTGGCGCAGCAGCAACGCGGCGACGATCGCGCCGGCACCGGCACGTTCGTCGTTGCTCACCTGGCGCACGTCAGCGACCGCAGAGTCCAGGTATGGTCCGTACCCCTCGACCAGGGGCAGGGGCCACGGTGGTTCACCTGCGGCGTCACCGGCGGCCAGGAGCGCAGCGGCGAGGTCGTCGTCGTCGCTGAGCAGCGCGCCGGTCGTCGTGCCCAAGGCGACCTTCGCCGCACCGGTGAGGGTCGCCACGTCGACCACGACGTCAGGGGCCAGCGTCGTCACAGCCCAGTCCAGGGCGTCAGCCAGGACCATCCGGCCTTCGGCGTCGGTGTTGACGACCTCCACGGTGCGTCCACCGTGGATCGTCACAACATCACCAGGCCGGTACGACGAGCCACCGACATGGTTCTCGGCGCACGCCAGGACGGCGCTGACCCGGTGCGGCACACCGAGCGCCGCCGCACCGAGCACCGTGGCCAGGGCCACGCCCGCCCCGGCCATGTCGGTCTTCATCGTCACCATCGCCTCGCGGGGTTTGATGCACAGCCCGCCGGTGTCGAACGTGATGCCCTTGCCGACGATGACGACGTGCCGCGCGTGGGTCACCTGCGGGACGTACGTCACACGCACGAGCCGTGGCGGTGAGGCGGACCCGCCGCCGACGGCGAGCAGCCCACCGAAACCTTCGGCGGCCAGGCGCCGCGGCCCGAGCACCTCGACCTGCAGACCTGCGGCCTTGGCGCGGCGCAAAGCCTGCTGGGCGAGCCACGCGGGAGTTTTCGTGCTCGCAGGTGTCGCGGTGAGGTCCCGGGCCAACCATGTGGCCTCGGCGATCCCCTGCGCGGCGGTCACTGCCGCCTCAGCACGGGTGCCGTCGGGACCGAGCAGCACCAGCCCCGCAGCCGGTTGTGCTGGTGTGGTGACGGTGAACGGTGGGTATGCGGCGAGCAGGTACCCCTCGACGAGGGCCCGGACAACCTCGGCGGCACGTGAGGCCGAGTCTGCGGCCGTCGTCGCCACGGTCATGACGACCTGGTCCAGCCCGCGGGTCGCACGTGCCAGCCCAGCCCCGGCGCGGCGCAGGTCGCCGGACGTGCCGGCGCCGGTGCCGACGAGGACCAACCGCGCGGGCAGGTCTTGCCAGGGCAGGTGCACCGCAGAACCGACCGCGTCAGGCAGGTCCACGACGTGGGCCTGCCCGGCCTCGCCGGTCATCTTCGCGCGTTCGGCGAGCCCTGCCAGGTCGATGCCGTAGCGCGCGGCGGCCTGGGCAGCACCAGCCCCCGGGGTCAGCGCGTCGTCACCGTCAGTGGGCGGACCGACCGGGACAGCCAGGGCGTCAACACCAGCCGACGCCAGCAACGGTGTGCTGGCGACCTCACCTGCGGCTAGCGTGACCTTGGGCAGGGCAGATGCCATGAGGGACGGCTCAGGCGACGCCGGTGAGCTCAGAGACCCCGCCGACGGTCGTGAGCTTCTCGCCAAGGTCGGCGGCTTCGTCCGCCTTCAGCTCGACCACGAGGCGTCCACCACCTTCGAGCGGGACGCGCATGACGATGCCGCGGCCTTCCTTGGTGACCTCCATGGGGCCATCGCCGGTCCTCGGCTTCATCGCGGCCATCTCGGCCTCTCCTTCGTGTACGTCAGCGGGCAGCCCACCCGGCGTGCGCCAGGTCCGGGGGACCACAGCCATTTTAGGGCACGGACCGCCCCCGAGTGGCCCAACCGCGCGTCGTCCGGCACGCAGCTGTGCCCCACCAGCACGTCATGACGCCGAGGAGTTTTCGGTGAGGCAGGTGTCACTGCGAGGCGATGGTGATCCGGACGGTCCCCTCCGCTGGTGCGTCCTCGGCGGTGGTCCACACCCCAGCGCGGGTCCACAGCTGGTCGCCGACCTGCACATCGACGATGTCTTGGCCGTCGGCGACAGCCACAGCCCACTGTCCCACCGCCCACGCCATCCGCTCAGGCTGGGAGGTGTCCAAGACGCTGGCGTCCACGACGAGCACACCTGGGGCGAGGTTGTGCACCGGCAGCTCGCCCAGATCACGGCCGATCCGCGACTCCAGGCGCTGAGCAGACGCCGTCCCCGCCGGGTCACCAAGGGTGCATGTCAGCGCCGACGGGGAGTACCCGGTCAGGCTCGACGCCCAGGCCCGCGCCTTGCGTTCGTGCCTGGCGTACGCCCTGGGGAAAGCTGAGCGCTGCACCGCCTGGGCCGCCTCGGTCACCTCCATCTCCTGCCAGCCCGCGACTTTCACCAGGTGGTCGTAGAACATCCCTGTGGCGTAGACCGGGTCGCTCACCTGCGCTTGGGTCCCCCAGCCCTGGGACGGGCGTTGCTGGAACAACCCCAGGGAGTCCGCGTCGCCGTAGTCGAGGTTGCGCAGCTTGGACTCTTGGATCGCCGTGGCCAGCCCGACCGTCGCGGCATGGGCTGGCAGCCCCCGGCGCACCGTCGTCGCAGCGATGAGCGCAGCATTGTCAGCCTGGTCAGGCGCAAAGCTCCACGTGGTGCCGTCGACGTTCGCCGAGCAGCGCGGCACGACGATCCCCGGTCGGGCGTCGAGCGCGTGCACGACGCCGACGACGGCCACAGCCCCCAGCCCCAGGGCAGCGGTGGCCGCGGCCAGCCCTTTGGCCACCGGGTGGCCCCGGCGCGGCCTCATGCGCCGGTCCCCACGGTCAGGTCCACATCTGCTCCTTGGTCAGTGCAGGGGCGTCCGGGCCCCTGGTCCCCAGTGGTGTTGCTGCTCGCTGCCCCCGCCGGGGCCTGTGACGCCAGGTGGCCCCGTGCGGACCTGGCATGTGCGACAGGTCAGTACGTCCCGACTCCGGCATCACTGTACCCGTTGCGGTACGCCAAGATGCTCAGCGTCCATGCCACAGCGGTGACCGCGACCGTCACCGCCCACGCCATGGCACGGTGCTTGCCGTACCCGGCCAGCGGCAGCCCGTCCTTGTCGTGCTGGGCGCCGCACAGCACGATGACCAGGTCGACGAGCGTCCACAGCCCCAGACCGCCGAGCGTGACGAGCTTGAGCAGGCCGGTGCCGGCCTTGCCCAGGTAGAACCGGTCGAGCCCGATCGTCCCGAACGCCCACGCCAGCAGCCACGTCGCGACGAACGACCGGGTGGACCGGGTGAGCGGGTGGGGACCGTACTGCGAGTACTGCCCGTCGTGGTGGTGTGCGGCATACGCCGGGGCGTACTGCGAAATCGCCATCGTGAGGTTCTCTTCGGCTGGTGCGGTCAGGGCCGGGTTCGTGCAGTCAGATGCCCAAGATGCCCGAAGTGTTCCCGGCAGTGGCGAGAGTCTAGCCCGTGCGCGGCGCGGTATGGGGCCGTTTTCGGCCGTTGTGTCCTGTGCCGCTGGGCCGTCGCAGGTGCACGACGACGACACGCCAACGATGTTTGCTGGCCCGTTCGGATTACTCTGGCGCCGTGAGCAAGCGAGCCTCGTCCCGTGAGTACCGCCGTGGCCCGGTGCTGCTGCGCGGCCAGCAGATCCCCACGACCACCTCTGACCAGCGGCTGCTGGCCCCCTCGCACGGGTCGTCGTGGCGTCATGACGACCCGAGGCGTGTGCTGCGGATCCAGAGCGAGTTCGTCGAGGGGTTCGGGGCCCTGGCCGAGGTCGGGGCTGCGGTGAGCGTCTTCGGGTCGGCACGCTCAGCGGAAGGCTCAGCTGACTACGCGCTGGCCCAGGCGGTGGGCGCCGCGCTGGTCAAAGCCGGGTACGCGGTGATCACCGGTGGTGGGCCAGGGGTGATGGAAGGGGCGAACCGCGGTGCGGCCGAGGCCGGGGGGCTGTCGGTCGGGCTGGGTATCGAGCTGCCGTTCGAGCAGGGCATCAACCCGTGGGTGAACCTTGGTGTCGACTTCCGGTACTTCTTCGCCCGCAAGACGATGTTCGTCAAGTACTCCGAGGGGTTCATCGTCCTGCCCGGCGGGTTCGGCACGATGGACGAGCTGTTCGAAGCACTGACCTTGGTGCAGACCGGCAAGGTCACCGGCTTCCCCATCGTGCTCATGTGCACCTCGTTCTGGGCTGGGCTCATCGACTGGCTCCAGGCCACGGTCGTCGCCGGCGGGCAGATCTCGCAGTCCGACATGGACCTGCTGCACCTGTGCGACGACCCTGACGAGGCGGTGCAGATCGTCGTGCAGGCCGGTGAACAGCTGCGCGCCCAGTCCCGGCGTGCTGCGCACGTCGTGGCACGCCCCGCCGCGCCAGGCACCGAGTGGTGACGCAGGCCCCGGCGCGCGACCAGGCCGTGGCTGGGCCGTCGAACCGCAGCGTCCGGGCCTGGGTGTACGTGCGCAGGGCCGACCCGCGGCGCTGGCCGTGGTGGGTGCAGACCCTTGGGGTGTACACGGCGAGCCGGCTGTGGCTCGTCATGGTGTTCGCCCATTTCGCCGCACGCCAGCCGGCGAGCGCATGGGCCCCGGGCGCCCCGTCGTACTTCGACTTCGTCTCCGGGCAGTTCGACGGGGCGTGGTACCGCAAGATCGCTGAGTGCGAACCGTCGTGCGGGTTCGGCGGCCTGGGGTATCCCACGGACCTGCCGCAGGACGCCACCGGGTCGGTACGCCAGAACGCCTGGGCGTTCTTCCCCGCGTTCCCCATGCTTGTGCGCCTGGTCATGAACATCACCGGCGGCAGCTGGGCAGTCACCGCACCGCTGGTCGCCACAGTGCTCGGGGCGCTGGCGATGCTCGTCATCTACCGGCTCGTCGTCGACGCCGCCCCGGCCGGAGTCGCTGCGCGCCCGGGCCTGCCGTTGGCGACCGTCGCGGTCGTGTGCGTGTTCCCCACCGCTGCGGTGCTCCAGACCGCGTACACCGAGTCGCTGGCCTTGCTGCTCATCGCCGTGTCGGTGTGGGCGATCGTCCGGCGGTGGTACCCCCTGGCGGCGCTGGCCGTCGTCGGGCTGGGGTTCACCCGGGCTGTGGCACTGCCGATCGCGCTCGTCGTCGTCGTCCACGGTGCGGCCCGGTGGTGGACGGCTCGTCAGGCCCGGTCGACCGACGCCGAGCCTGCCTCACGCGACCAGCTGCCGCTGCGGGACCGGGTGCAGATCGTCAGCCTGTTCTTCGTCGCGCTCGCCAGCGGGTTCGTCTGGCCGTGGTTGACCGGCTGGGTCACAGGCGTGCCCGACGCGTACCTGCGCACACAACGTGCGTGGCGTGTGACCAGCACCGACCCGTTCTACGGATGGCAGGTCTCCCAGTTCTGGGTCGGCGAGCTGCTCACCGCCCTTGGCATCGACCGGTCCGGGTGGGACCCGCGCACCGCGAGCCACGTGCTGGAGACGACGACGATCCTGCTGCTGCTCGCCGCGATCGCCCTGCTCGTCACACTCGTGGCCATCCCCGCAGGTCGCCGCACAGGACCTGAGCTCGTCGCCTGGTCAGTGGGGTACCTCGCGTACATCTCCGCCGTCGTCGAACCCGGCTCGTCGTTGGCCCGGTTCCTGCTCCTCGCCTTCCCCATGGCCGCCGTGAGCGTCGGCCTCGTCACACGCCACACCTGGGCACGGCGAACCTGGCTCGCCGTCCTGCTCGTGGTGCTCGCGTCCCTGCAAGTGGTCTGGGTCAACATGATCTGGACCTACAGCACCAGCACCAACTGGCCCCCGTGACCCCACCGTGGGCACGGCGAGCCTTGACCACAACCCAGGTCACGTAGTAGACAGGTGGACTGTTTCCGTTTTTATTGAGTCCGATCACTCATGCTGCGAGCTCGTAGATCTGTGCCAACGTCCGATATCCTAACTCATATTCCTCCGGTGTCAAGTACCCCAGGGTGGAGTGGCGGCG
>WRCL01000064.1 GCA_009783975.1 Micrococcales bacterium | reverse complement strand
GACGACCCGATCGTCCCGATCGACGGTGTCGTCGAAGCCATCACGGAGGGCAACCGTGTCCTCCAGCTGTTCGACGGGCTCTACATCATCGCCGGCGTGCTGTTCATCTTGTCCCTGGCTGGGTTGTCGAAGCAGACCACAGCGCGTATGGGCAACGTGGCCGGCATGGTCGGTATGGTGCTCGCGCTGGGTGCGACGATCGCCCACTCGCTGTACATGTCGTCCAAAGACGTGACCGACGACCGGCACTCTGTGGTGGTGACGGCTGTCCTCATCGCCTTGGTGCTGGTCATCGGGGCAGCGATCGGAACACCGATCGCCAAGAAGGTCGAGATGACCCAGATGCCCGAGCTCATCGCGGCGTTCCACTCCTTCGTCGGGATGGCAGCGGTGCTCATCGGGTTCAACGCCTTCGCGGTCCCCGGCGACGCCGGCGGCGGCACCGTGCACCTGACCGAGGTCGCGCTCGGTGTGCTCATCGGTGCCTACACGTTCACCGGGTCGGTCGTCGCGTTCTTGAAGCTGTCAGCGAAGATGAAGTCACAGCCGCTGATGATCCCCGGCCGCCACATCATCAACTCCATCGCGTTCCTCGTGTTCTTCGCCCTGATGATCTGGTTCATCATGGCGGGTGAGAAGGACCACGAGGCGACCGTTCTGGGCTGGGTGCTCATCATCGTCATCGCGCTCATCGGGTTCGCGCTGGGCTACCACATGGTCGCGGCCATCGGCGGCGGCGACATGCCCGTCGTGGTGTCGATGCTCAACTCCTACTCAGGGTGGGCTGCTGCTGCTGCCGGGTTCATGCTCGGCAACAACCTGCTCATCATCACCGGGTCCCTCGTGGGCTCCTCCGGTGCGATCTTGTCGTACATCATGTGCCGGGCGATGAACCGCTCGTTCGTCTCGGTCATCCTCGGTGGTTTTGGCACCGAGGGCGGGATGGTCCTGGCGGGCGCGGCCGACCAGGGCGAGCACCACGAGATCGACGCGGAGACCACCGCCGACCTGCTGTGGAACGCCTCGTCTGTGATCATCACCCCCGGGTACGGTATGGCGACCGCCAAGGCCCAGTACTCCATCGCGGACCTGACGACCAAGCTGCGCGCCCACGGCGTCGAGGTCCGGTTCGGGGTGCACCCGGTGGCTGGCCGTCTGCCCGGGCACATGAACGTGCTCCTGGCAGAGGCGAAGGTGCCCTACGACATCGTGCTGGAGATGGACGAGATCAACGACGACTTCCCCAGCACCGACGTCGTGCTCGTCATCGGCGCGAACGACACCGTCAACCCCGCCGCCCTGGACGACCCGAACTCGCCCATCGCCGGGATGCCGGTCCTGGAGGTCTGGAACGCCAAGGACGTCATCGTCTTCAAACGTTCCATGGCCACCGGGTACGCCGGTGTCCAGAACCCGTTGTTCTTCAAGGAGAACACCTCGATGCTGTTCGGTGACGCCAAGGTCCGGGTCGACGACATCCTCGCCGCCCTGCCCATCCACGCCACCGTCTGACCCCAACGCACGAGCCCGGTGCCCCCGCGGCACCGGGCTCGTGCGTCGTCAGTGTGGGGGTTCGATGCTGATGGCGACCGGGCCGACGGGGCCGGGGCGCGGGCCGTGGCCGCGGCCGGCGACGGGGGCTGGGGAGGCGGGGGCGTCGACGGCGGCGAGGGCTGCGGCACGTGCGTCGCCGGTGGCACCGGAGACGACCTTGCAGCCCAAGGCGGTGAGGGTGTGGTGCATCGGGGGGCCGAGGTGGCCTGTGACGACGACGCCCACCTCGTGCTCACGCATGAACCGGACGATCCGTGCGTGGTGCGATCCTCTTGGGCCCTCGTCGTGCAGCACGTCCCAGCCCACCTCGTGCTGCGACCAGGCGGTGACCTGAGCGTCGACGACCTCGGCAACACCGAGCACATGTGCCCGACCGAGCCCACCACCTGCCTCGTCCCCGACGAGGTTGACGGCAACAACAGTGCGCTGGTTCATGGCGCCATCCTGCCACGGCCGAGCGCCGCCGCTGTGATGGGCGCCAGGTCGTCTCGGCAGGACACTGGGGACGGTTCCTGTGTCTTGCGGGGGCGCCGGGATTCCCGGCGCCCGCACCGCAAGACACAGGAACCGTCCCCAGTGTCCTGCCCCCGTGGAGCTGCGCGAATTGGTCGACACTTCGTTGATCTGTTCGACAGTAGAACTGTCGAACAGATCAACGAAGTGTCGACCAATTCCTCCCGAAGCGAGACGGCAGGTTGGCGTCAGCGGCTAGGCCCGGGCAGGGCTGATGCCCGCCGGGCCTCCAACCACCCCGCAGGCCACACAACACCCTCACGTAAACACCAGCGGGTGGTGGGGGCGACGGCCTAGTGTGGCGTCATGAGGAAAGCCTCCAGGCACAAGCCCAAGCCCGACGACGCAGGCGCCGGAGCAGACCCAGACAAGACCAGCGCAGATGCTGCGGCGACGGACCTCGAACCCGGTCCCGACGACCAAGAGCCCGGTACGCCAGAGCCAGAGCCTGCCGCGCAGCAACCTCAGCCGGACCCAGAGCCTGCCGCACAGCCGGACCCAGAGCCGGACCCAGAGCAGGACGAGGCCAACGCCGACCCAGACGGGCCGGACGCGGCACCGCGCACGTCCGACGCGGCGACGCGGCATGGGCGGGGGGCGCAAGGCCCGCGTCCGCGTCCGGGGCGGTGGGCGTCACCAGGTGGCGGGGCGCCACCGGCTGGCGGGGCACCACCTGGCGGGGCGCGACCGGCTGGGTTCCCACCTGGCGGGGCGCGACCGGCTGGGTTCCCACCTGGCAGAGCGCCGGCTGGGTTCCCACCTGGCAGGGCACCGGCTGGGTTCCCACCTGGCGGGGCGCCTGGTGCGCCGGGCTACCAGGCGCCGGGGCCGTATCCGCCGGGGTTCGGCTGGGCGTACCCTGTGCCGCCTCCGCCACCGAAACGTCCGGGGGTGTTCGCGCGGTTCTGGGCTGGGTACCGCGACCCTCTGGCGGGGCTCGCGGTCGTCGGGGCGCTGGTGACCGCAGGGTTTGGTGCGACCGTCGGGGTCGTCCAGCCCGGGCTCGGCGTGGCGATCTTGTGCGCGGCGGCGTGGCTCGCCGCAGCTCCGGTGCTCGTACGTGCGCGGCGCTGGACCGACCTGGCGCTGGCCATCGGGTCAGTCGCTGCGATGAGCGTCATCGCCTGGAGGACCTCACCAGTGGTCACCATCCCCGCTGTCGTCGTCGCGGCGCTCGCCGGGACGGTCGCGGCCGTCGGGGCCCGTACGACACTGTCAGTCCTGCTCGCCCCGGTGACCGCCACGGCCACAGCCGTGCGCAGCATCCCATGGTTCTTCCGCGGGGCCACACGTGGCACCGCAGGACGTGGACGCACTGTCGGCGGCGTCGCGCTCGCCAGCGGTGTGGCTGTCGTCCTGCTCGCGGTGCTCGCATCGCTGTTCGCCACAGCAGACCCGGTGTTCGCGCAGGTCTTCCCGCGGATCTCGGTGTGGAGCGTCCCAGGGCGGATCCTCGCGGCCCTGTTCTGGTTCGGTGTGGCTGCCACGGTCGTCCATGCCGTGACCACCCCTCCGCCTGGCCGGACGCGCCGGCTGCGCCAGGCACGTGCCGCCCGGCTCGTCGAGTGGCTCATCCCGGTGCTCACCGTCGTGGCGATCGTCGTGGTGTTCGTCGTGTTCCAGGTCGTCGCACGTGCCGGGGGCACCGAGGCGCTGCTCGAACGCACTGGGCTGACCTACGCCGAGAACGCCCGGCAGGGGTTTGGCCAGCTGCTCGTGGCCACTGTCGTGACGATCGTCGTCGTCGCGGTCGCTGCCCGGCGGGCACCACGCAGCACCCGGCGCGAACGGGTGTGGACGACCGCATCAGTGGTCGCCTTGTGCCTGGGCACCGTCGGTGTCGTCGTCTTCGCCCTGTCCCGGCTCGAGGCGTACGTCACCGAGTTCGGGCTGTCACGTCTGCGGGTCCTGGCGGGCTGGGCGGCGCTCGTCCTGGCCGCGGTGCTCGTGCTCGGTCTTGCAGCGGTTGTGCGCTGGAAGGTGGGCTGGCTCGCCCGTGGGGTCGTGGCGGTCCTCGTCGTGGGTGTCGTCGCCCTGGCGGTGTGGAACCCCGACGAGCAGATCGTCAGGTCCAACGCCCGTGTCGACCACCCCATCGACGTGCGCTACCTGTCGGGTCTGTCATCTGACGCGGTCCCGGCGTTCGCGCGTCTGCCCGAACCTCAACGCACCGAGCTGCTCGCGGCCCGGCACGACAAGGCGTCGCCGGACTGGACGTCGTGGAACTGGTCGCGCGACCGGGCGGCGAGCCTCCTGCGCAACCGCTGACACCTCGTCGGTCAGTACCGCAGCGCCACCGCGCCCAGACCGAACCCTGCCCCGGTGCCCACGAGCACCACACGGTCACCACGGGCCAGGCGGCCACCCGATGCTGCTGTGTGCAGCGCCGTGGGCAACGAGGCAGAGACCTGGTTGCCGTGGTCGGTGAGGATGTCGACGACGCGTTCGTCGGGCACCCCGAGGCGCTCTCGCAGCAGACGCAGCCCGGCGGCGCTCGCCTGGTGCGGGACGACGAGGTCCGCCTCAGGCAAGGTGAACCCAGCCTGGCCTGCGAGCGCCGCGAGAAAACCGGGCAGGTGCGCCGCAGTGGCCCGGGCGACCGCTGGGCTGTCCATCACCAGGCGGTAGGCCCGGTCGTCAGGTGGCGGTGTGGCGGTGTTCCACCGGGTACCCCCCGCAGCGATGACCGACGCACCAGCCGCGTCAGGCCACAGCTCAAAACGCAGGCCGACAACAGCCGACCCGGGCCGGCGGACAAGCTCGCGCACGAGCACAGCCGCAGCGGCACCGTCACCGAACAGGCCACTGGCCTCGACGTCGTCATGGTCGAGCCGTGCTGAGGCAACCTCGGTCGCCACGACCCCGACGGTGCCCCACCGCCCGGCAGCAAGGCCGAGCGCCGCGATCTCCACCCCTGTGAGGAACCCCAGGGACGAGGAGTTGACGTCGAACGCCTCAGTGTCACCGCCTGGGCCGCCGAGCTCACGTAACGTCAGCACCGCGGTGGTCGGCATCGGTTGTTCGGGGACGACCGCGGCGACGACGAGGGCGTCGAGGTCCTGCACGCCCATACCTGCCACGTCCAGGGCCTGACGCACCGCGCTGGCGGCCATGACCGACGAGGTCTCCCCCGGTGCGACCCACCGGCGCGAGACCACCTCGCAGCGTTGCTCAGTGGTTCCCGGCGCCCGGCCGTGCTCGGCGTCCAGCGCCAGCGAGGTGACCACCCGTCCAGGTTCGTGCACCCCAGTCCCGACCAGCCGCACTGGTAGCTCCACCCCAGCAGGATCCCACGAACAGCTGGTATGCAAAGCAGAACCGGCGAGCACCACACGAACGTGACACGGCGACCATCTGCAGGTGCGTCCGCACGGTGCAGCCCATGAGATACGTTGGCGTCAGGCCGACGCCACCTGCAACGTTCCCGGAGCTGCTGTGTCCTCCTTGCTCTACCGCCTGGGTCACTGGGCTTTCACCCACCGTGCGGCAGTGGTCGCCTCGTGGTTGGCGGTGCTCGTCGTCGCTGGTGGTGCAGCAGCGCTGGTGTCGACAGGGACGAACAACACCTTCTCGATCCCCGGCACTGAGTCGATGCGCGCCTGGGGCCAGCTGCAGCGCACGTTCCCGCAGGTCGCCGGGACCAGCGCACGTCTGGTCGTCGTCGCGCCGCCAGGGTCGTCGGTGACCGACCCGCAGTTCACCGCCCCGGTCGCCGCGTTCGTCACCGCAGCAGGGCAGGTCGACCACGACCTGGACCATACCCTCGTCGAACGTGTCTCAGACCCGTTCGTGGGTGACACCGCGGGGATGGTCTCGGCCGACGGCCGCGCAGCGATCGTCACCGTGCACATGGCCGGGCAGGGCACCGCTGTGCCGACGGTCGTCAAAGACCGGCTCACCCAGGCCCGCGACGAGCTCGCGCAGACCTTGCCCGAGGGCACCGAGGTCGCCCTCGGCGGTGACCTGTTCTCCATCAACGTCCCAGCGCTGAGCCCGACCGAGGCTGTGGGGGTGGCGATCGCCCTGGTCGTGCTCATCATCACGTTCGGGTCGTTCGTCGCCGCGGGGATGCCGTTGCTCAACGCCGCGGTCGGGGTGGGTGTGACGACCGCAGGGATCTACGCGATGACGCGGTTCACGACGATCGTCTCGACGACCCCGCTGCTCGCGCTCATGCTCGGGCTGGCTGTGGGGATCGACTACACCTTGTTCATCGTGCTGCGCCACACCAGCCAGCTACGCACCGGGATGGACCCACGCGAGTCGGCCGCCCGGGCGTTGGCGACCGCGGGGTCGGCTGTGGTGTTCGCCGGGCTCACCGTGATGATCGCCCTGCTCGGGCTGGGCCTGACGCAGATACCGTTCCTCGCGGTCATGGGTGTGGCTGGGGCGGTCGCGGTCGGTGTGGCAGTGCTCGTCGCACTGACGTTGACCCCGGCGGTCCTCGGCCTGGCCGGTGAGCACCTGCGTCCGCGCCGGCCGCGGGGACAACGTGCGCGCGGGGCTGACGGTCAGGTCCACACGAACCGGTTCTTCGCCGCCTGGGTGCGGACCTCGACGAAGGTCCCGGTGGTGACGGTCGTCGTCGTCGTCGCGGCGCTCGGGGCTCTGGCCCTGCCCGCCCAGTCGCTGCGCCTGGCCCTGCCGCACGCGGGGATCCAACCGGCGGGCACTGGTCCACGTCTGACCTACGACCTGGTCGCCGAGCATTTTGGGCCTGGGTTCAACGGGCCGCTGCTCGTCACGGGCGTCATCGTCGGGTCCGACGACCCGCTGGCTTTGATGGCCGACCTCAAAGCTGATATCGAGGCGTTGCCTGGGGTCGCCGCGGTCGTCATGTCGACCCCGAACCCCTCGGTCGCCACTGTTGGGGTCGTGCAGGTGGTCCCGACCGGCGCCCCAGACTCGGCGGCGACCGCTGACCTCGTCCACACGCTGCGCGCGCACCACGACGAGTTCGCCGAGGCCTATGGGGTCGACCTGTCGGTCACAGGGATGACCGCGGTCCAGATCGATATCTCCACCAAGCTGGGCCAGGCCCTGCTCCCGTTCGGGCTGTTCGTCGTGGGGATGTCGATCGTGCTGCTCATGATGGTGTTCCGGTCGTTGTGGGTGCCGGCGACCGCCGCAGCCGGGTACGTGCTCAGCGTCGGGGCAGCGTTCGGGACGGTGACGTTGGTGTTCGAGCACGGTGTGGGCGCCGGGCTGCTCGGGGTCGACGCCGTGCCGCAGGCGGTGCTGTCGTTCATGCCGATCGTCACCATGGGTGTGCTGTTCGGCCTGGCGATGGACTACGAGGTGTTCCTCGTCGCGCGGATGCGCGAAGAGTACGTCCACAGCAGGCTCGACCGTGCCCGCAGCACACGGGGCCAGGACGCACGCGCCGAGGCCAACGCTGACGCACGCCGGGCGGTGCGGGTCGGTTTCGAGTCGTCGTCGAAAGTCGTCACCGCCGCCGCGCTCATCATGTTCTCGGTGTTCCTGGCGTTCGTGCCCGCTGGTGAGGCGATGATCAAACCGATCGCCCTGGGCTTGGCCACAGGGGTGGCCGTCGACGCGTTCGTCGTGCGGATGACGCTCATCCCTGCGGTGCTGCACCTGCTCGGGGACCGGGCGTGGTCGATGCCGCGCTGGCTGGACCGGCACCTGCCCCACTTCGACGTCGAGGGCACCGGTCTTGCCACCGAGCTGCGGCTGGCGACCTGGCCGTCGGCCGACGCCGACGATGTCATCGTCGCGCACGGCCTGCGGCTGGACGCCCCAGACGGCACACCGCTGTTCGCTGGCGTGTCGGCACGGGTCCGCCCCGGTGGCGCCCTGCTCGTCACCGGCCCGCACCGCAGCGGCCGCACCGCGCTGCTGCTGGCCCTGGCCGGGCGGGCGCACCTGGACGACGGGACGCTCAAGGTCGCCGGCCTGGTCGCCTCGGTCCGCGCCCGCGACATCCGCCACAAGGTCGCGTTCGCCGGCCTCGCGCTGGCCGTCGACCCGGTCGGCGACCTTGCCGAGGCGTTCGCGGCTGGTGCGGCGGTCGTCGTCATCGACGACCTCGACGCTGTGGGCGACCCTGTGCTGCGCACAGCCGTGCACGAGCAGGTCGCCGCGGCCCG
>WRCL01000063.1 GCA_009783975.1 Micrococcales bacterium | reverse complement strand
CCCTGCACGAGGTGACCGGGATCCTCGCCCAACCCCTGGGCGACCCCAAGCTTGCTGTGGCCACCGGTGCCCTGCGCACCCCCAACACCCTGGCGACCCCGGCCGTCCAGCAGGCGACGCCACCAGGGCCAGCAGGCGCACCAGCCCCGACGCCCGCCGCACCAGCACCAGCACCGGCCCCAGAACCAGTGGCGCTCGAACCAGCGGTCACCGTGCTCGCCGGCCGGTACGAGCTGGGAAAGGTCATCGGCGCCGGTGGGATGGCCGACGTCCACGAAGGCCTCGACCAGCTGCTGGGACGGCAGGTCGCGATCAAGGTCCCCCACTTCTCCCTCGCGCGCGACCCACAGTTCGGCGAGCGGTTCACCCGTGAGGCCAAGCTTGCTGGGCGCCTCAACCACCCGTCGATCGTGCGGGTCTACGACATCGACGAGGCGGACCTGCCCAACCCCGGCGGGGGCACCACCCACGTGCCGTTCATCGTCATGGAACGCGTCGTGGGCCACCCGTTGGGTGAGCTCATGCCCAACGCCCAGGCGCTGCCCACCGACCAGGCGCTGAGCATCACCGCCGACGTCCTGGCCGCCTTGGAGTTCTCCCACCAGGCGGGGATCGTCCACCGCGACATCAAACCCGGCAACGTCATGATCACCCGTGCCGGGACCGTCAAGGTCATGGACTTCGGCATCGCCCGGACCGTCGCCGAGACCGGGACGACGAAGACCGAAGGCGTCATCGGCACCGCCGCGTACCTGTCACCTGAGCAGGCCCTCGGCCAGCGCGTCGACGCCCGCTCAGACCTGTACTCGGCTGGGTGCCTGCTGTTCGAGATGCTCACCGGACGCCCCCCGTTCGTCACCGACTCAGCTGTGGCCACGGCGTTCGCCCACGTCAACGACCCGGCGCCGCGCCCGTCGTCGCTCAACCCGCGCGTCCCGGCCGTCCTGGACCAGGTGCTGGCCAAGGCCCTGGCCAAAGACCGCGCCGACCGTTACCAGGACGCCTCAGCGTTCCGCGCCGACCTTGACCATGTGCGCCGCGACCCGGGGACGGCCCCACCTGGGCTGCCCCACGCGCGTCCCGGCGCACCAGCACCGGTTGCTGCGGACCCGGCGGCGACGAGCGTGCTGCCGCCGGTCGGCGCACCGACGACCGTCATGGCGCCAACCGCCGCAGTGGCGATGCCGTACGTCGCCACCCCGTACGTCGTGGCGACGCTGCCACCTGGTGTGCCACCACCGTGGGCCGCCACGCCCCCACGGCGCAAACGCCGGTCAGCCGCACCGGTCGTCGCTGTGTTCGCCCTGGTCGTCGTCCTCGTCGCGGTCGCAGCGGTCGGGCAGGTGCAACGGTGGTGGCCGTGGACCGCCGAGGCGGCGTCGACGCCGACCGGTCCCCCGCCGCCAGCGACGACGACGCTCACACCGCCGCCAGTGGTCTCAGCCACGCCCACCGCGACCGAGACACCCACGGATCCTCCCGGACCCATGTACGGCAGCTGCAGCAGCTACGCCCCGCAAGCAGACCCCGACGGGCTGCCCGACGGCTGGCTCAACAACATCGACACCGTCACCGCCTCGTCGTGGTACCCGCCGACCGGCCCGAACACCTACGACCCGGGGAACCTGTTCGACGGGCTGTTGACCACCGCGTGGAACGAGGGCGCGCCCGGCGACGGTGTCGGGGAGTGGATCGAGGTGCAGTTCTCCGAGCCGGTGCTCATCAGCGCGGTGGGGATTGCCAACGGGTACCAAAAAGACGCGGGCACCTTCGTCCACAACGGGCGTCCCACCTGCGTCGAGCTGACCTTCTCTGGCCCGTCGTCGCCGGTCGTGCGACAAGGGCTGGCTTCGTCGTTCGGCAGCTTTGAGCTCATCACCGTCCCGCACGACTACCAACGTGCCACGACGAGCCTGCGCATCACGATCTTGTCGGTCGAACCCGGTGAGAAGTACCACGACACTGCGGTCTCCGAGCTGAACATCCGCGGGTCGCTGGAGTAGGTCAGCCCGGGCGTCAGCTCTGCAGGGCCTCGAACTCTGCCTCGGCGGCGACGTCGTCGTCGACGTCAAGACGCAGGTGGGCCAGCACCTGCTGCAGCGTGCGCAGCACCGACGAGGCCGTCGTGCCCCAGTGTGACAAGTACGAGAACTGCCACCACCACAACGCTTCGGTCACCTGGCCTGCCTCGTAGTGGCGCAAGCCCTGGACGAGCGCCCCGGCGATCGACACCAGGCCCCCCGAGATCGTCAGCTGTTCGGTCTCCCCGCCGAGCAGCGGGTCGATGACGTCGGTGTACTCGTCGAGCCCCTCCAGGGCGTTGACGAGGTTGTCGCGCAGCGGGTCGACATCGGGGTCAGGCCCAAGGTCGGGTTCGAAGCGGTCCGACGGCACCACATCAGTGATCGCCCCCAGCCGCGACCCCGCCCCGAGCACATCGCTGACCGCGAGCAGCAGCAGCGGCAAAGCGGCCTCCGGGCTCGCCCCAGCAGCCACTTCGGTCACCGTCGTCAGGTACGCACGGGCGTCTGCGGCCATCTGCAGCGCGATCTGGCGCAGGTCGTCGTCGATCACGGTCATGGTCCCATCCTAGGAGACCGGGCCGGGGAGCACCTGGGCTCGTCGTCCGTGACGCGCCGCGCCGGGGTCAGTCGTTCGTCAGACGTCGACGGCCTTCGAAGGCGCGCCCCAAGGTGACCTCGTCGGCGTACTCCAGGTCTCCGCCGACGGGAAGGCCCGACGCCAGACGGCTGACGGTCAGGCCCATCGGGACGAGCAGCCGGGCGAGGTACGTCGCGGTCGCCTCACCTTCGACATTGGGGTCAGTGGCCAAGATCACCTCGGTGACCTGCCCATCTGCCAGACGCGACAGCAAGGCGGCGATCCGCAGGTCGTCTGGTCCGATCCCGGCGATCGGGTTGATCGCCCCGCCAAGCACGTGGTAGCGCCCCCGGAACTCACGGGTCCGCTCGATCGCGACGACGTCCTTGGCCTCCTCCACGACGCACACCGTCGCCAGCGACCGACGCGGGTCGCGGCAGATCACGCACTGCTGCGACTGAGCGACGTTGCCGCACACCTCGCAGAACCGCACCTTGGCCTTGACCTCGGTGAGCGCGTCGACCAGACGTCGTACGTCGGCCGGGTCAGCCGCCAGCACATGGAACGCGATCCGCTGCGCACCTTTGGGCCCGATACCTGGCAACCGTCCCAGCTCGTCCACCAGGTCTTGGATCGCACCTTCATACACACCCCCACCCTACGACCACAGCGCACCGCCCGACCCCCAGCAACGACACGCCTCGGCGACACCTCGGGCCCATCGCAGACGTCCAGGGCCGCCAGGTCACAGATGCTCTGGTCCCAACGCGGCGGCGAAGTCGTGGGTCCAGTCCCAGTAGACCGTCTCCACGTCATCGGTCTTGTCGCCGAGGTCGGCTTGGGCTTGGGTGCGGACCTCACCGCTGGCGAACAAGGTACGCAGCCGGACGACACCTTCGGTCGCAACGGCACCCACGGTGGGGTCGGCTTCGAGGGCCCGCAGGGTCTGGGCCACCGTGGCTGGGTCACTGGCAGCCATCAGGCGCCACATGTCGCCGCCGTCTTTGTCCACGACGCGGTGGGTTCGGCCTAAGTGGTCCCGGTCGGCGACCCGGTCGCAGATCTTGAACGCCTTCGCACACAACAGGGCAGCCGTGCCAGCGACCCACGCGGCGCGGACCGAACCATCATGGAACGACGAGATCGGCAGAAGGTCCCGGTCGACGACCGCCAGCTCGATCCCAGCCACCGTCCCAGTCGTCACCGGTCCGTGGACCGACATTGATTCTGGGGCTCGCGCCTCGTCCTCGTCGCTGTTCCCCGACAGCGTGCTGGGAACCAACAGGTCCACCTCGCCGACGGGGTGACGGCCCCGGAACCCTGTCCCCCACAGTCCGGGAGATCCCGCGAACCGACCCCGCGCCTGGTTCTCGGTCATCTCTGCCAACGGGCGGAATCCTGCGCTGCGCATGAGCTGGCCGATGTTCGGGTCGTCCGAGACAAGCTCGGGCACCAGCGCCAGGTCCGAGTCCTTCGTCGCGGTCGAAACGATCGGCAGGTGCTTGGTCCGCTCATGGACAGCGTGGGAGCCCACGACGACGAGCCCTGCGCTGTGGGCAGCCAGCAGGTCCAGGACCTGGCACAAGTACGTCCGCGAGTCCACCAAGGAGCTGTCTGCGTCCCGAACCGCACTGGTCGAGGAGTACCGCTGCACTGCCAGACGTGGGTGAGCCGAGCGCGGTGTGCGTCGCGGGTTCACTGGTCAGTGCTCCACTGCTCGACGACGTGCTGGGCTTGCTCGACCATCCGGCCGTAGCCGCCGTAGCCGTCGAGGACCGCCTGGACCGGGTCGGCCCACCAGATGCCGTCATCGGTGCACAAGCGGCCGGTCTCGCTGATCTCGTCGAACGGCAGGAACGTCGTCTGTCGAGAGCCTGCCGCGCCGGGGAGCTTCTGGGCTAGGCCAGTCGCCGCCAGAGCGGCACCAACATCTGCGACATACACCACAGGCCATACCGGGATGAGCATCGACCCGAGACGTTCGAGGGCAGCGTCGCCGGTGACGGCGTACTCGATCCCAGCGGCTGTGAGCTGGTCGGCGATGCCGGCTGTGTCGCCGCCCAACGCCGTCACAGCTCCGGGCCGCAGGGCGAGCCGTGCCGACCGCCCCGCCCGGAACAGCAGGGACTCGGGGTCGGGAACGTCAAGGGCGTTGGTGACCAACCCGATGCGCTGCCACGCTGTGACCCAGTCGGCCCCCTCGAACGGTTCGTCGTCAAGGACGCCGAGCAACCACCGGGCGGTCCACGTCGCGCTGGGACGCGACCACCACCTCACCCACGTCCCGTCGTCGACAAAACCCGCCGCACCCAGCATCCGCAGGTACAGGTCGGCCGACGGCAGCTGCTTGCCGGCCTCAACCCGAGACACTGTGGCGACCGACGTCCCCACGAGCCGGGCCAGGTCACTCGCGGTCAGCCGCGCCATGGACCGTGCGTCCCTGACCTTCTCTGCGACCGTGTACACATGCACGCCAACCACAGTACCGGTCCCTTACGTATCCGTAAAGGCTGCACGGCGCTGTCTGACCAGATGCGACCTGAGGCACCAGATGCGACGTCAGGTCGTCGCATCTGGTGTCTCAGGTCGCATCTGGCGGCGGGTCGATGAGCTCTTCGTCAATGACCTGGCCACCGAGCATCTGGGCGATGAGGGGGGCGCCGACCAGACCAGAACCGGGCAGGTCCGGGTCGTCGGGGGATGGTTCGTCGGGCTCTGGTGGCCGGGTGGGTCGTGGTGGGGCCCGCCGGGGGGCTGGCGCGTCGACCGGGTCGTCGTCCCAGGGGGGTGGCACGTCGTCGCGGGGCGGGGGTTGTGCCGCGGGGGGTGGTGTGACCGGTTGTGGGGGCGCAGGGGCGGGGGTGTCCCATGAGGCCTGGGCCTGGGCGGGGGTGGGCATCGTCGGGGCTGAGGCAACAGGTGCAGGGGCGGGGGTTGCTGAGGGGTCGTGCAGCTCTGCTTCGACGCGGACGTCGACACCGAGGGTCTGGCGCAGGGCACGTGCGACGACGTCGGCGTGGCCCGAGGACCGGAAGGCGTTGACGTGCCCGGGCAAGGTGAACCCGATCCGCAGGGTCGTGTCGTCCAGGACCAGCGGCAGGGCGTTGTCGGCGACGAGCGCCAAGGTGAGCTTGCGCAAGGTTGCGAGCGTGGCGAGCACCTCAGGCCAGCGTCGGCGCAACATCTCGGTGTCCAGGCCCTGGCGGGAGACCGCCGCCGACGGGCGGGTGCTCGGGGCTGCGGTCGCTGCCTGGGCGGGGCGGGGGTCAGGCGCAGCGCCCGGCTGCGTGCCGGCGCTGGGTTGGCGACCTTCGTCAGCCGCCGGTCCACGTGCGCTGGGGGCCTGCCCGGCATCGGCGTCACCGGCCGCGGGTCCACGGGCAGACGAGGACACCTGTGCACCACCAGCATCCGGCCCGCGGGTGCTCGCACCCGGTGAAACGTCGTCGGTACCACGACCACCATCGTCTGACCCATCACCAGCGGACACAGACGCCTGACGCTTCCCAGCGTCACCGCTGGCCGCAGACGCCTGACGCCCACCAAAGTCCGACCTGGCTGGCCTGCTGGCGGCACTCGACGACGACGCCGTCGCAGCGGTCGCCTCAGGTGGCATCTCCGGTCCGCGCGCCGGTGCGACCGGGACGCCGCCAGCCAGGCTGCGTTCGACACGGTCGAGACGGGCACCCAGACCACGGGCAGAGTCGTCAGCGGCGGGCAGGAGCAACCGGGCGGCGAGCAGCTCAAGCTGCAGGCGCGGGGACGTGGCCCCGGTCATCTCGGTCAGGGCGGCGGCGGCGAGGTCAGCCGAGCGGGACAGCTCGCCCATACCCAGGTGGCTGGACTGGGCGCGCATCCGCTCGAGCTGGTCGGTGGGCACGTCACGCAGGACGGCGTTGGCCGCGTCCCCGGCAGCTGAGATGACGATGAGGTCGCGCAGGCGCTCGGTGAGGTCTTCGACAAAACGGCGCGGTTCGTGGCCTGCGTCGACCACCCGTTCAACGACGCGGAACGCCGCGGCGCCATCGCGGGCCGCGAGCGCCTCGACCAGGTCGTCGAGCAGCGACGCGGGGGTGTACCCGAGCAGGGCGACAGCTGGGTCGTAGGCCAGCCCGTCGGCCCCCGCCCCGGCGACGAGCTGGTCGAGCACCGACAGGCTGTCGCGCACCGACCCGGCCCCCGCCCGCACGACCAGCGACAGCACACCAGGGCCCACCTGCACGTCCTCGCGGGCGCACACCTGCTCCAGGTACGGCACGAGCACGTCGGGGGCGACCAGGCGGAACGGGTAGTGGTGGGTGCGCGAACGGACCGTGCCGATGACCTTGTCAGGCTCGGTCGTGGCGAAGACGAACTTCACGTGCGGCGGGGGTTCCTCGACGATCTTCAGCAAGGCGTTGAACCCCTGGGTGGTGACCATGTGCGCCTCGTCCAAGATGAACACCTTGAACCGGTCCCTGGCCGGGGCGAACGTCGCCCTCTCACGCAGCTCGCGGGCGTCGTCGACCCCCCCGTGGCTCGCCGCGTCGATCTCCACCACGTCCAGCGACCCCGGCCCGCCGGTCGCCAGCTCGGTGCACGACGCGCACACCCCGCACGGGGTGTCGGTGGGGTTCTCGGCGGTGTTCGCCGCGCAGTTGAGCACCCGCGCCAAGATCCGCGCCGAGCTCGTCTTGCCGCACCCCCGCGGCCCAGAGAACAGGTACGCATGGTTCACCTGCCCGCTGCGCAACGCCTGCCGCAACGGCGCAGTGACATGGTCTTGCCCGATGACCTCAGCAAACGTCTCAGGCCGGTACCTGCGGTACAGCGCAGTGCTCACCGCTCCACCTTACAGACCCCGCGGGCGATGGGGACGGCTGGCGTGCCCATCCGTCCGCTCAGCCTTCCGAGACGGTCACCACCGAGATCCAGCGCCGGGTCCCCCCGATCGTCACCGGCCACTGCGACGCCGACAGCGGCGACCGGCTCAGCCCCAGGTCGGCGCGGACTGACGCCGGCGACAGCCGGGCACGCACAACCCCCAGGTCGAGCAGGACGTACAGGCCCATCGCCGAGACTGCGGCGCGTTTGAGGGTCCACAGCCGGGCGAGGTCTTCGCGGACCTGGGCGGGCGACAGCCCAGCCAGCCAGCGGCGTTCCTCGGGGTCGATGAGGTCTGAGGAGTACCCGAGCAGGTCGTCGGCGATCTCTGGGGACGGTTCGGCTTCGATGTCGACCCCGACCAGGTGGGGAGCGATCGCAGCGATGACGACGTCGGGCGCCTGGAGCACGACGGTGCCCGGGCACGGGACGCCTGACCCCCCGCGGACGACGAGCCGGCCGCTGGCGGTACGTGACAGTGACCAGTCTTGTGGCGGGACGCTCGGGTCGTGCCGGTCGGTCAGCAGCCGGCGCAGCAGCACCCGCCCCAGGGCGGCGCGGACCCGTCGCGGGCCGGGTTTGGTCAAGGCGAGCTCGGCGAGGTCGGCCTCGTCGAGCACGTCCACGGCCACACCGCGGGCGGCCAGGGAGTCCAGGTCGCTGGCTGCGACGAGCCCGGTTTCGGCCAGGTCGAGCATGGCGGTCCACACGCCCAGGTCAGGTACGTGTGTGGTCGTGCCGGACACCGACGGTGCGGCGATCTGCTCT
>WRCL01000062.1 GCA_009783975.1 Micrococcales bacterium | reverse complement strand
GCCGCGTTTGCCGTCGGCGACGCCGAAGTCGACGCGGGTTCCCGGCCGGGGCGCCGCAGTCCCAGCCGGCATGGCTGAGGCATGGAGGAACACCTCACCACCATCGTCACCGGTGATGAAACCGAAGCCGCGATCTGCGTCGAACCACTTGACCTTGCCGGTGGGCACCTGGCACCTCTTGAACTCAGGGCGGCTGCGTCCGGGCGGGCACAGCCGTGGCCCCAGCCTACCGGTGCTGCGCAGGTTGGCTCACCCCCATTGGCCCAGGCGGGCCGGTCAGGAGTCAGGCTGGCGAGGCTGGGGGACGGTGTCGAGCAGGTCGCGGGCGTCGCGCAGGCCGTGCAACCAGGCCAACGACACCTGCAGAGGTGTGAACCCGGTGGGCAGGACCGGCGCAGCTGCACGGTCGACGGCCTCGAGGTACTGGTCCAGGGCGTCGCAGGCGACGGTGGCCGCAGGTGGTGCTGCTTCGGAGCGGGGCAGCCACTGGGCGACTTCTTCTTCGCTCATACCGAGCACTGTGGTGCACAGCCGGGCCAGCGCCTCGGTCGCCGCGACGAGCGGTTCGTCCGGGGCAAGGGTCTCCACGGCACGGGTACGTGCCAGGGCGAGCAGCGGGACCTCAGGGTCTTGGTGCCCGGTCGCCTGCATGAGCTCGAGCATGAGCAAGGCGCGCAGGCGGCTGCGGCCCAGCAAGGTCAGGGCCTGGACGATGTCGTTCACCTCGGTGCGGGTCCCGGCCGCGGAGTTCACCTGGCGCATGATCGTGCGGGTCACCGCCGCGTCGGACAGCACCAGCTCGGCAAGGTCGGGCATGTTCGTCGCCGGGTTGAACAACAAGGCGACGAGCTTGACCGCGATCGGCATCTGAGGGCGGATCGACTCACGTACGAGCATCGTCGGGCGGTTGACCAGGTACCCCTGGAACAGGTCGAAGCCGATCGAACGAGCCAGCGCCATGTTCTCGGGGGTCTCGAGCCGTTCGGCGATGAGCAGCGCCCCTGGGGCCATGGCCCGGACCTTGGCGACGAGGCCTGGCAGGTGCTCCTCGGCGACCTGCTGCAGGTCGATCTTGACAAAACCGCACCGGTCGATGAACGGGAAACGTGGGTCGTCAGGGACGAGGTCGTCGAACGCGATCCCGAAACCTCCGGCGAGCAGCTCGTCGATCCCGGCGAGCACCTCGTCGTCGATCTCGACCCGTTCGAGGACCTCGAGGACCACAGAGTCCGGGTCGATCGGGATGAGGTCTGGCTGCACGAGGAACGAGCGCGGCACGTTGACGAACAGCAGGCCGTCACCGGAGACGTCGCGCACCTCGAACTGGCTGGCCATCGCCGTCAGCACACGTGCGGTGGCGATGTCGTCGTCGAATGACCACCCCTCGGTGGCTGTCTCGGCCTGGGCGTGCGGGCGGAACAGCACCTCGAAGCCGATCGCGCGTCCAGCGCCGTCCTCGATACGTTGCCGTGCGACGCATGTGGTGGTGGAGATCTCGCTCAGCTCACCAAGCATCCCTGCACCGGGACCCATGGGACTCCCCAATGTCGTTGACTCGTCCCACACCCCATCGGCCCGAGCGGGCCCCAGTTGAACTGTGCTGACAAGACGTTACCCCTCAGCTGTCGTCCTGCCTTTGGTCGTCCGGCGCGGTCCGCGGTGTCCCGCGCCGGACGCGGTGTCCACCCTAGTGCGAACGCCTGTACGACGCCAACGGGCTCCGGGGGCGAGCGCTCCAGCGTCTCACCAGGCGGGCACCGGCGTAGTGTGGTGCCGATGGGGTCGTACACCACATGGTTGCGCGCACGCGACGACGACGCTCTGGCGAGGCTGCTGGCCCGCCGTGCGTACCTCGTCACGCCCCCACCGCGGTCGTTCGCGTCGCTCGCCGGACGGGCGACGAGCCGCTCGGCGACCCAGCGCGCCCTCGCCGAGGTCGACGCGCTCGGGCTGCAGGTGCTGCGGGCAGCCCTGGCGCTCGGGCACGGGACCCCTGGGCAGGTCGTCGACGCCGTGCTGGGCCCCGACCCTGACGACGACGACCGCACCAGCGTCGACCAGGCGCTGGCCGACCTCGTCGACGTCGGGCTCGTGTGGTCCGACGACGACGCGCTGCGCGCCGCCCCTGGTGTGGGGTTGCTGCTCGACCCCGACGGTGAGCACCGCACCCGCGCGACCGGGATGGCCGACGGCCGCCTGTTCGCCAGCCTCGCACGCCCGCCGCGCCCGTCGGGGGTCGGTGTCGATCCCAGCACTGCCGCCGCCGAGTCGGTCCGGGCGGCGGCGGCCCTGGTGACGATGGTCGAACGGCTCGTCGAGGCATGGGCAGAGCCCCCGCAGGTGCTACGGCGTGGGGGGCTGGGCACCCGCGACCTGCGGCGCACCGCCGCAGTGCTGGGCACACCCATGCACGACGCGGCGTTCGTCGTCGAGCTGGCCGCGGCAGCGTCCTTGGTCACCATCACCATCGTCGGGTCGGCATCGGTGTTCGCACCGACGACCACCGCCGACACCTGGGCGGCCGGACCGTTGGCCCAACGCTGGGCGGCCCTGGCGACCGCATGGGTGACCAGCCCCCGGGCCGCCTGGCTCGTCGGCGCCAAGGACGACCACGGCGGCGTACGGCTGGCCGGGCACCCCGACGGGTCACGTTCGTGGCTGCCGCGGCTCAAACGCGACATGCTCGCCGTCATGGCTGGTACCGACGGGGCGCTGACCGTCGAACAGGTCCATGAGGTCCTCGCGTGGCGGACCCCGCTGGCTGTGCCACCACGTGAGGTCGTCGTCGCGCTCGTCGCCGAGGCCGCACGGCTGGGTGCCACCGGCGCGCGAGCGCTGGGCCCAGCCGGGCACGCGCTGGCCAACGGTGGCGACCTCGCCGCCACGCTCGCCGCTGATCTTGCCCCCGCGGTGGACGAGGTGTGGTTGCAGGCCGACCTCACTGGTGTCGTCCCCGGGCGCCCGTGCGACGCGCTCGCACGGTTGCTGCGCCGCACAGCCGACGAAGAGTCCAGCGGCGGAGCGCTGACCGTGCGGTTCACCAGCGAGCTCATCGGGGCCGCGGTCGCCTCGTCCAGCGCTGAGCAGATCATCGCCGAGCTTGCGCAGTTCTCCCGCGGCCCGCTCCCCCAGGCCCTGGAGTACATGGTGCGCGACGCAGGCCGGCGCCACGACGCGCAGCACACTGGTGCCAGGGCGTACCTGCGCAGCGACGACGGGGCCCTGCTCACCAGGGTCGTCGCCGCCCGGGCGCTGGCACCGTGCCATGTGGTCCGCGCTGGGCCGACCCTCGTCACGGCGTCGGTGTGCCCTGCGGACCTCACCGCAGCGCTGCACGCCGCCGGGTTCGTCGTCGGCCCGGACCAGGTCGCCGACCCCGCCCCACCGTGCCGGACCCGCCCCCGCCCAGTCCGTCCGTCTGGGGCCAACGCTGTCGACATCGCGGCCGTCATCGCCGGGCTGCGCACCGATGTTGGCGAGACGACGCTGTTCGACGCGGCCCGGGTCCGCGACCCACGCCACGATCGCCCCGAGGACCCGCTGGAGACCGTCATGGTCCTGCGCGAAGCGCTGTACCAGGTCGCCGACGTGTGGGTCGACCTCGTCGACGACCATGGGCGCACCAGCTGGCACCGCCTGCGCCCCGTGGCGCTGGACACCAACCGCCTGCGCGCCCAGGACCTCGCCCGGGGTGTTGACGTGACCGTCGCCATCGGCCGTATCGCCGCCGCGTCGCACACCGACCCGTCAAACCCAGCCGGCCACCACTGATGTGCAGCCCACCGCTACGGTGGGACCCGTGCCAGACGGACCGTTGATCGTGCAGTCAGACTCGACGTTGCTGCTGGAGGTGGCCCACGCCCAGGCCGACGAGTGCCGTCGGGACGTCGCCCCGTTCGCCGAGCTGGAACGGGCCCCTGAGCATGTGCATACCTACCGGGTGACGCCGCTGGGGCTGTGGAACGCCCAGGCGGCCGGCCACGACGCGCAGTCGGTCGTCGACACTCTTGTGCGCTACTCGCGGTACCCGGTGCCGCACGCGCTGCTCGTGCAGGTCGCCGACACCATGTCGCGCTACGGGCGGCTGCAGCTGCTCGACGATCCCGAGCACGGGCTGGTGCTGCGCGCGGCCGACGCGGCGGTGCTCGCCGAGGTCGCCACGTCGCGGCGGACCTCGGCGATGCTCGGCGAGCGGGTCGACGAGGCGACCGTCGTCATCCACCCCTCCCAGCGCGGGCACCTCAAACAGGCCCTGGTCACGCTGGGCTGGCCGGCCGAAGACCTCGCCGGGTACGTCGACGGCCAGACCCACCCGATCGCGTTGCGCACCGACGCCTGGGCGCTGCGCCCGTACCAGACCCAGGCGGTCGAGTCGTTCTTCCACGCAGGCTCAGGGGTGGTCGTCTTGCCGTGCGGGGCCGGGAAGACCCTTGTGGGCACCGCCGCGATGGCCCGCCTGGGCACGACGACGCTCGTGCTGGTCACCAACACCGTCGCCGCCCGGCAGTGGCGTGATGAGCTGCTCGCCCGCACGAGCCTGGAACCCGATGAGATCGGTGAGTACTCCGGGCAGCGCAAACAGGTGCGCCCGGTGACGATCGCGACCTACCAGGTGCTCATCGCCAGACGCCGGCGCACCCGTGGCGAGCCCGGGCCGGCTGGCCAGGCACCTGCGGACGCCTACCCGCACATGGAGCTGTTCGACGCTGGCAACTGGGGCCTGATCATCTACGACGAGGTGCACCTGCTGCCCGCCCCGGTGTTCCGTATGACCGCTGACCTGCAAGCCCGTCGGCGTCTGGGCCTGACCGCAACGTTGGTGCGCGAGGACGGACGTGAGGGCGAGGTGTTTTCGCTCATCGGGCCCAAACGTTTCGACGCCCCGTGGAAAGACATCGAAGCCCAGGGGTACATCGCCCCAGCCACATGTGTGGAGGTCCGGTTGTCGCTGCCCGAGGACGAGCGTATGGCCTACGCCGTGGCCGACCCGCGTGAGCAGTACCGTGTCGCAGCGACCGCCCCGGCCAAGCTCGCCGTCGTCGAACGGCTCGTCGCAGCGCACGCCGGCGCGTCGACCCTGGTCATCGGCCAGTACCTCGACCAGCTGCACACCCTCGCCGAACGCCTGGACGCCCCGGTCATCACCGGGGCGACCCCCGTCGCCGAACGCGAGCGCCTGTACGCTGCGTTCCGCTGCGGTGACATCGGTGTGCTCGTGGTGTCCAAGGTGGCGAACTTCTCCGTCGACCTGCCTGAGGCGTCGGTGGCCATCCAGGTCTCGGGCACGTTCGGCTCACGCCAGGAAGAGGCCCAGCGCCTGGGCCGCATCCTGCGCCCGAAAGCTGACGGTGGCGCCGCGACGTTCTACACCGTGGTCACCGGCGACACGATCGACACCGAGTACGCCTGCCACCGCCAACGCTTCCTCGCCGAGCAGGGCTACGCCTACACGATCACCGACGCCGACAACCTGTGACCAGCGAAGACAATGGGGACGGTTCCTGTGTCTTGTGGACACAGGAACCGTCCCCATTGTCTTCGCCCTGGCTAGGCCTCGGTCGCGGCCTCGGCGAGGAGCGCGGCGCGGGCCTTCTCGCGTTCGGCACGACGTTCGGCCAGACGAGCCTCGCGCCGGGCTTCGCGTGCGTCGTGCCAGCGCGCTTCGTACCGGTACAGCACCGGCACGACCACGAGCGTGAGGAACGTCGACGACAGCAGACCACCGATGACGACGACCGCCAGGGGCTGGGACAAGAACCCTCCCGACCCGGTGATCCCCAGCGCCATGGGCAGCAGGGCGAAGATCGTCGCCAGAGCGGTCATGACGATCGGGCGCAGACGTTTGCGGGCGCCTTCGGTGATCGCCTCCTCCAGCGTCCGCCCACCCCGGCGGCGGTACTGGTTGATGAGGTCGATGAGGACGATCGCGTTGGCCACGACGATCCCCACGAGCATGAGCATCCCGATCAGCGCCGGCCCACCCAACGGCCGCCCGGTGGCCACGAGCGCCAGCAGGGCACCGGTCGCGGCGAACGGGATCGAGATGAGCAAGATGAACGGCTGGAGCAACGACCCGAAGGTCGCGACCATGATGATGAACACGATGACGATGGCCACGACCAGCGCCAAGCGCATGTCGGAGAACATGTTGTTCATCATCGCCGCGACACCACCGATCCGGACGCTCGCCCCGACGGGCAGGTCCAGGGCGTCGATCTCACGCTGGACCTTGCCCGACAGGCCACCGACGTCCTGGCCGTCAGGGGTGATCTGGACGGTTGCGGTGCGCTGGCCGTCGGAGCGGGTGATGGACATCTGGTTCTGCGTGATCGAGACCTCGGCGAGCTGGCCCAAGGTCAGCGGCCCGGCCAGCGGCAAGGCCCGCAGCGCCTCGAGGTTGCCCGGGCCAGCACCCATGGACGTCCGCACGGCGAGCCGGCCGTCACTGGTGTTGAGCGTCCCGATCGGGTGCGGGGTCATCATCATCGAGACCATGCCGAGCACCTGGGTCTCGGTGAGCCCGGCGGCGGCAGCGGCGTCGCGGTTGACCACGACGGTCACGGTGTCCTGGTCGGCAGACAGGTTGTTGGTCACCTGGCGCACCCCGTCGACGAGCTTGACCGCGTCGGTGACCATCTCGGCGGCCTCGGCCAAGACCTTCGGGTCTGCGGCAGAGACGACCAGGTCGATCGTCGACCCCATCGACATCCCTCCCCCGGCGCTGACGGTGATCTCCGTGGTGCGCGGCCCGCCCTTGCCGACGACCGCCTGGCGCACGACGCGTTCGGCGGCGACCGGGTCAGCCGACGAGGCCAAGGTCAAGGAGAACGTCGCGCTGTCTGAGCTCATGAACGCCGCGGCGATCGAGCTCGCCGACCCGACAGACACCTGGACCGTCTCGACCTCGTCCAGGCCGGTGAGGATGTCTTCCAGGACGCGAGCCTCAGCGTCCTTGGCCTCCAACGACGTCGCCGGGTCGAAAGTCTGGGTCACGGTGAGCGCGTCGTCACCGGACTCGTCCATGAAGTTCGTCTCCAGCGTCGTGGACAGCACGACGGTCCCGGCCAGCAGCAGCACCGCGGCGGACAACGTGAGGATGGGGTGGCGCAACGCTGCGGCCAGCGTCGGCAGGTACGCGCGCTGCCACAGGCCCTGGCGCTCTTTGGCCTCGGCCTGCTCACGCTGGTGGGCAAGGTCTTCTTCGTCGATGTGCACCGGGGACTTGACGAACCAGTACGCGAGCACAGGCACGATCGTCAGCGCGACGAGCAGCGAGGCGCCCATCGCGATAGTCACGGTGAGCCCGAACGGCCGGAACAGCTCGCCGACGATCCCTCCGACGAACGCGATCGGCACGAACACCGCGACGGTCGTCATCGTCGACGCCGCGACAGCCCCACCGACCTCCTTGACCGCCCCGACGATCGCGTCATGTTTGTGCTCGCCGTACGACAGGTGCCGTTTGATGTTCTCGATGACGACGATGGAGTCGTCGACGATCCGCCCGATGGCGATCGCCAGGGCGCCGAGGGTGATCATGTTGATCGTCTCCCCGGTGCCTTTCATGACGATGAACGTCGTGAGGACCGACAGCGGGATCGAGCACGCCGCGACGAGCGTGGACCGCACGGAGAACAAGAACACCAAGATGATGATGACGGCGAACACCAGCCCGATGAGCGCCTCTTCGGCGAGCCCGGTGATCGAGTCTTCGATGAACGGAGCCTGGTCGAAGGCGACGGTGACCTCCAGGCCGGCGTCGTCGAGCACGTCACGCACAGCCTCGACCTCGTCACGCACGGCGTGGGACACGTCCACGACGTTGCCAGCCGGGGTCTTGGTCACCGACAGGGCCACTGCGGTGCGCCCGTCGAGCCGGGAGTAGCCGGCGACCGTGTCCGGCCCCTGGACCACCGCGGCGACATCACCCAGGACGACAGGGCCGGCCTGCCCGACCAGCGGGACCGCAGCCAGGGCCTCGACGGAGTCCAACGGCTGGTTGCCCTGGACGGTGAGCGTCTGGTCACCTTCGTTGACGGTGCCCACAGGGAAGGTCAGGCCGTTGTTCGTCAGCACCTCGCCCACCACCTGCATGTCCACACCAGCAGCGGCCATCGCCATGGGGTCCAAGGTGATCGTCACGACCTCGGGGGAGAACCCGGAGACCGACACGTCACGCACGTTGCTCAGCTGTTTGATCCGCGGCGCCAAGATGTCGTCGATCGCCCGGGCGAGGGTTCCTGGGTCGGGGTCACCGTCCTTGGCGACCACCGCCAGGGCCACAACCGGCAGCTCGTCCATCGACCCGACG
>WRCL01000061.1 GCA_009783975.1 Micrococcales bacterium | reverse complement strand
CAAGGAACAGATCGGGCGCCACCGCGCTCATGCCGACTGTGACCAGGTCGATCTCGGCGAAGTCGTCGACGTCCTCGGTGACCAGGAACGCCGCCTCGGCGGCGACGGCATCAGCCAGGATCTGGCGGTCGGCGGGGTCCGTGCCGACGTACCTGTCGGCGTGGTCGCCAGTGGGGCCGACCGCCCAGCCGAACCTCGTTACCAGGTGCCAGACAGGGGTCTTGCCCGGACCCAGGTGGCGGTCTGCTTGGTCGAGCGCGGTGGGCGACCATACAGCGACGAAGTTGCTGGCAGGGCCACCCGCGATGAGCAGGGTACGGGTGACGGGCTTGGCAAGGATATTGGCGTCGAGGAAGACCCTGACCGGTCCGGGAGAGGTGTTCACATCTGTCTCTATGCGTCGAGGCTCAGGTGAGGTCGTCCTCGATGTCGTCAGCGTAGTAAGCGGTGACCTTGCGCATGAGGTCGCGCCGGAAGCGTTGGTACTCGGTCACGGGGATGCGGTGGCGGTTGCCGACCTTGATCGTGGCGATCTCACCTGCGGCGATCCGCCGTGAGACAGTGGCTCGCGACAGCCCGAGACGCTCGGCCGTCTGAGCAGGAGTCAGCGTCTCGACCGTCGAGTCCAACCGCACGGTCTCGCCCCTCGCGCTGGCCTCGGTGACGGCTGCCAGCACGTCCTTGGCCCATCTGGGCAGCACGTCCGTGCCGTGCAGCGGCGCTGACTGCACGACGTCCGGAGGGATCGACAGGATGCTCATGTGCCCATCATCCCACATGCGAGCAGCCTGAACAACTAGCCCATCTAACTGTTCAGTCGTGCGTCGGGTGGCGGCTGAAACGGACTTGGCAGACCGTTTCGTGTATGCGAAACTTTCTGTTATGAGTTTGACGACGGTGTCCGAGGCTGCCGAGCGGCTCGGTGTCTCGACGCGGCAGGTCCAGCACCTGGTCGGCGGCGGTGAGCTGCGCCAACTCGCCCGGGGCGTCCTCGACGGGACGTCGGTCGAACGGCTGTTGTCGGTGCGGGGAGGTTCACACGCACGGGCGTGGTCGGGGCCCACGGCGTGGGGAGCAGTCTCGCTGCTGTCTGGTGGCGACGCGCAGTGGATGGGCCAGACCCAACGGTCCCGGCTACGGTCCCGGCTGCGGGGCCTGACCGCCACCGCACTGGTCGAACGCACCCGTGGGCGTGCCGAGGTCACCCGCTACCGGGCGCACTCCAGCACGGGCCGATACCTCCTGGGGACTGTCGTGCGCACGTCCGACGCCGCTGGTCGGCTCGGCCTTGCCGACACCGGCAGCATCGACGGATACCTTGCCGCCGACACCGTCGCCGCCGTGGTGCGTGACCACGGCCTGATCCGCGACGATGAGGGTCGCGTCACCCTGCGGGCGACGACCATGGACCTTGCCGTCGTCGGCGACCTGGCCGACCGCGCTGTGGTCCTGGCCGCTCTCGATCTCGCCGAGTCCCTCGATGTGCGTGAGCGCCGCGCCGGCACCGACGCTCTCGACTGTGCTCTGAAGGCGTTCCGTCGCTGATCGTCCTACCGTCGAGGTCCCCAAGCCCGCCCGGCGGTTGGGGAGCACCGTGGCCGAACGTCGCCGAGATCGAGGCGGTCCTTCCACACGAGAAGTGGACCCTCGTCGGCGGTCTGATGGCCCAGCTCCACGGCATCCACCGTGGCATCGATACCCTGCGCCCGACCAGCGACGTCGACATGGTGCTGCACGTCGAGACAACCCGAGGGGTCGCCGCCGAGACGGCCCGTGCGCTGGAGGACCTGGGCTACGAGTTCATGCCTTCTATCGACGACCGCAACAGCACAGCCCACCGGTTCCAGCGAGGTGGGGCCGCAGTAGACCTTGTCACCAGCGCCCCTGACGTCGTCGATGTGCTCATTGCCGACCACGCGGCTCCGAAGGTCGTCGAAAAACTCCACGGCAAGACGATGGTCGCCATCGAGGGCGGCACCCAGGCCCTCAAGCGCACTGTCAACGCCCGCATCGAGATCATGCCCGGACCGATCACGACTGTCTGCGTCCCGTCACCGTTCGATGCAGTAATCCTCAAGGCTGCCGCGTACCAGACCGACTCCCGTGCCCCAGGTGTCGGTCAGCGCGGTGACCACCGCCCCTGCCTGGCCGCGGATTCCGTCCTGTGGCCCAGCAAGGAGCGCCATCTCCAGGACGCCGCGCTGCCGCTGTCCGCGATCGACGACCCCCGCACCGACCGCGAGCAGATCGCGGGGTCGGACCGTTCCCGGCTATCGCGACGTCGCCGGTCGTGAGCGACGTCGCAACCAGGCGGATGACCAGGCGCCGCATCTGCCGACGCCAGGCGAGGGCGTTCTCGGCGAGCAGGCGTCTGAAGTCCCAGTCGACCGGCAGGAGGTGCTCGGTGGTGACGGTCTTGCCTATGGTGGCCTGGCGCTTGACCGAGGCGTAGAAGTCGCGCTGCGGGCTGTCGTCTTGCCGACCGCCTGCCGCGCCGATCCACCAGGCGCCGATCTGCGGTGGAAGGTCGACCGGCCGGTCGCCGTCACGCAGCTGGGTGACGATCGCCCGCCGATCTCCGGTCTTGACCTTGAACCACACGCGGTCGCTCAGCGACACGACACGTTCGGCGGCGCCCGCATCGCGCCGTTGCGGGACCAGCTGGGCGGCAGCCACGACCGGGTCGTCGATCTCGTCGAGCGGCAGGCCCAGGTCGGGCGGAGCGAGGTCGAGATCAACCAGGCAGCGTCTAGTGGGCCGGACACCGGCTGCGGTTCGGGACATGGTGATCACCATAGGCGCACCGACCGACACCGCTGAACCCTACTGCGGAAGACCGCCGAGGTCGTCGATCTCGGCGGCGCTCAGGCCGGTCATCAGCGAGACAGCGGTGGCGTCGGTGCCGTCAAACTGGTCGAGCGCGGTCTTGATCCCAGCGTTGATCTCCTCGCGGTGGGCATCGACGTACTCGCGCACGGCGGCATCGACGATGTCCTTCTTTGAGCGCGACAAGAAGTGCGCCGCGTGCGACACGAGTTGATCGGTCGCCGCGTCGACCTTGATCGGTGCTACAGCCATGGCCCTCCCTCAGAGACAGAACCAGAGTAGGCGAGTACCAAAGTACCGTCAACCATCTGTCGTGTGGGTTGCGCCATGGCACTGCCACTCGTCCTAGATCCCCTCGCTGACGAGTACCTGGGGGTTTTGCTCCCCGACGATCCACGTGCTGCCGAGCGCGTCGAGACCGCCCTCGACAGGCTCGAGGACGACCCATCGGCCGCACCGAACCATCGCCACAGCCTCGTCCCGCAAGGCGACGACCGCGTCGTCTGGGGCTTCGCCGTCGGTGACCAGATGGTCCTGTGGCGAGAGCAGGACGTGACGGTCCACGTCCTGTACATCGGCCCGAACCACCTCTTCTGACAGGCGATGCTGGTGTCACCGGACACTAGCTAGGCTTCTCCCGTGCAGGTCATCCATGGGCTGTCTGAGCTGGTTCACCAGTTGCCAGTGCTGCACGGCCAGGTGTGGGTGCTGTCGACAGCTTCGGAACAGATCCAGACCGGTGACACCAACGCGCTGCTGGGCGCCTCGTACCTCGCCGGACCCGACGCGGCGCCTGAACCGGCGTGGCAGCGCTGGTACCCGGCGGCTGTGCTGCCGCCGCTCCCGTGGCGATCGGCACCCGTCGACGAGCTCGTGGATGAGTGGTTCTGTCCGCACGGCCAGGTGGCAGCAGATTTCGACGCCACCTTTGGCGACGACGACGTGCCCGCGACCACCGCGATCCCGCCGGGGATGTCGTCGCAGGACCGGCAGCGCTGGTGGGTCGGACGCGCGCACGAGGAGCTCGGCGGCCAGGACGACCACGCCCCCGTCGCCGGTATGGAATCGCCCAGAGCCTGGGGAAAATCGCCTGCGTCAGTGTCAGGGCCGACTTCGCTCGCTGCGGCCCGTACACGCCGAGCACAGACCTTCCTGGCCGACGGGATCTGAGGGGGTGGCGAGACATCGCAGGCACGTGGTCCCGCGGAACACGACCGCTGGTCTGCGATGCTCAGAAGCCTGGGGTGTGACGTCGTACAACGACGCGTGCCGGGTGAAGAGACGAGGGTGCTGGCGCGCGATGCTGGCATGCAGCTGCTCCGGGGTGCGTGCCGGGTTGGACATTCCGTCGGTGATGTCGTGCAACGCCGTCTGGTATGCCTGGACAGTCGTCCGTTCTGCGAGGAACAGGTCTGGGTTGGCTGCACTCATGCCTGCGGCGGCCAGGTCTTCGACGACGAAGTCGTCGACATCCTCGGTGACCAAGAACGTCGCGCCGAGCATGTGCGAGTCGGCAAGGATCTGCCGATCTCCGGCGGGCGTGCCCAAGAATCTGCCTGACACCTCTCCAGTGGCGCTGAGCAGCAGGTCTGCAAGACCCCGAACCTGGTCCAGGTGGGTCTGCCCTGGTCGTAGGTGCCGGTTCGCCTCGTCTTCTGCCGCCTGGCTCCACGCCGCGGTGTAGCCGCTGGTCTGGCACCTCAGGACGAGCGTCCGTGTCAAGGGCTTCGCCAGGACGTTGGCGTCGAGAAAGATCAGTAGTGGCTCATTCGTCACCGAAGAGCTCCGCCTCGATCTCAGGGCCTGCCGCACGTGCCAGGGCTCCGAGCACGACGTCCTGGTAGCGCAGGAACTCTGAGTAGGGCACGCGGTGCCGGTTGCCCACCTTCACCGCCTGGATCTGGCCTGCGGTGATCTTGCGCACCACTGTGGAACGGTGCATGTTCAGCCGCTGGGCGACCTGCTCTGGCGACAGCATCTGTTCTTCGGACACCACCGTCACCGTCTGGCCGGAGGCGGCCGCCCGACGGATCTGTTCCACCACCCGGACGGCCCACCCCGGCAAGGCAGCAGAGGCGTCCCGACGGACGTCCTCGGGAGACAACGTGATCAGATCATGCGACATGGAACCCATCGTACCGCCTGGTGCGCAGACAGCACAGGGCCAGTTGTGCACCCCAGTTCGCCGGTGTGATCCGTACTGGAGCTGGACACATTAGGTCGCACAAGCGACTATATATGGCATGACCGAGACGACGACAGCTGACGCAGCTGCGCGGCTGGGTGTCTCCCAGCGTCAGGTGCAGCGTCTGATCGCCGCCGGGGAGCTGTCTGGCCGACGGACTGCTGGTGACGCGTGGCTGCTCGACGCGCTGGCTGTCAACGCGTTGGCCCGGTCGCGTCCCGGACGCGGACGGCCGTGGGAAGCGGCGACTGCCTGGGGCGCCCTGTGGTTGCTGTCTGGTCTTGACGCGCCGTGGTTGGACAGCCGAACCAGGTCACGGCTGGCGGAACGGTTGCGGGACATCGACGCCGAGGAGCTGGTGCAGGTGTGCCGACGCCGTGCGGTGCTGGTCCGGTGCCGGGTCAGCGAGTCGTTCGTCGACGACCTGCGTGCCGCGCTGGTGCTGTCCGACGGCGGCACGGTCGACCTGGCTGTCTCGTCTGGCGTCGAGGGCTACTGCGACGAGCCAGCGTGGTCGGCACTGTGCTCCAGGCTGCACATGGTGGCCGATCCGCGGGGTAACGCCACGGTTCGCGTGACCTCGTTCTCGACCGTCCTGCACGGGCGTGCCGCGATGCCTGAGGCGGTCGTGGCAGTCGACCTGGCCGAGTCGTACGAGACCCGGGAGCGCGCGGCTGGTCTGCGTGCCTTGGGAAGGCTGCTTCGATGAACCAGACGCTGATCGCCCCGCCTGGCGGCTGGGCGGCACCGTGGCCGCTGGTCGTCGAGATCGCACGTGTGCTCCCGGTCGGTTCGTGGATGCTGGTCGACGGGCTGATGGTCCAGCTCCACGCCCGGCTCGCGGGCGTCGCGGAGGTTCGCCCGACCGTCGACGTCGATGCTCTGGTCGACGTCATGTCTGCTGACGTCACGATGACCGCCGTGGCGAGCCAGCTGCAGCACATCGGTTTCGAGGTAGTTCCACCTGGCTGGGACCGTGCCCCGGCGCACCGGCTGCGACGTGACGCAGAGTTGTCGACCTGATGGTCGCCGATCACCTGCCCAAGCACCGGTGACCACGGCTGTCCGGCTATCCGGCCATGGCGACGGCGGCCCGCGCCCAACCCGTCACGGTCGTAGACGGTGACACGCAGGTCGAGCTTGTCGTGCCTGACCTGCTCGGAGGCCTCGTCCTCAAAGCAGCGGCCTACAAGACCGACCCGGGACCGTGACCGCCACCTGCGCGATGCCGCCCTGCTGGCGTCCCTCGTCACCGACCACCGTGGGACACGTGCCCACCTACGGGGCTCGGATGCATCCGCGACGCCCTCGCAGACCCGTCGCACGACGCCTGGCTCCTGCTGACCGACGCCGCCCAGCAACAAGGCCAGGACACGCTACGGATCCTGACCTCCTGACGAACCGGTGACCGGGCCGGGGAAGTATCACCCAGCCCGTCTCGTGACCGTGCTGGCCCGCCCCGATAGCGTCAGGCGCGTGGATGAACCCGAGGGCACGCGACGAGTCACGCCGAAGTTCGAGAGCCTCGCACCGGCGTTCTCGCCCGAACAGCACGGTGTCTACATCGAGATCCTCAGGCGTGCAATCGATGAGCAGCCCGACGTTCGCAATATTGCGCTTGCCGGTGCGTACGGCACGGGCAAGAGCAGCGTCCTACGCAAGATCGCCGAGGAGTACCCCGGCCGCGTCGTCGAGATCTCCGTGCCGTCGCTGGGGGTCGAGCCGGCGCCGGTCGTTCCTGGGGCCGACAGCAACCCGGCGGCTGGCACGACGACGAACCGCATCCAGAAGGAGATCGTCAAGCAGCTGCTCTACCGGCAGAGCCCCTCGAAGGCCCCGCAGTCGCGGTTCCACCGCATCGCGCGGCTCCGCACCAGCAGCGAGGTTGTCGTTGCTCTGATCGTTGGCGTGCTAGCCCTCGCCGTCCTGGTCGTCGCGGGGCTCGACGTGCCGGTGCTGGAGCGGCTCGGCTTCACTCTCCCGGTCCCGGACCTGTCGCGCGCGCTCCGCTCGGTCGTGTCGTGGGTGGTCGTCGTCGGTGCCGCCTGGCTCGTGGTGCTGCTTGCCCGGCTGCTCCTGCACGGACGCTTGAGGATCGAGACGGTCACGGCCGGGCCTGCCACGATCACCCTCCCGCCGCGCTCGTCGAGTTATTTCGACGAGTATCTCGACGAGATCGTCTACTACTTCCAGACGAACCCGAAGATCGACATCGTCGTCCTGGAAGACCTCGACCGCTTCGACGACCCGCACATCTTCGAGTCGCTGCGCTCCCTCAACCGCCTCCTGAACGGCGTACCCACTGACCACTCGTGGACCGAGCAGGTCGTCACCGCTGCGTCCCGGGTGCTCAGGTGCGACCCCCAGCCTCGCCGCCGCAGCATCAGGTTCGTGTACGCCGTCAAGGACAGCGCGTTCGAGAACCTCGGTCGCGACGAGAAACTCGCCGTCTCGGACGAGTGCCGGGCCGAGCTCGTCAGGGCCAACCGCACCAAGTTCTTCGAGCTGGTCGTCCCGGTGGTGCCGTTCATCACCCACAAGAACGCCCGTGACCTCCTGCACGCCCGGCTCAGATCGCGTGGGCACGAGCTGTCCAAGGACCTCGTCAGCTTGGCGGGGCGCTATGTCGCGGACATGCGCCTGGTCCACAACATCGTCAACGAGTACGAGGTGTTCAGGGACCGCCTCCTGGACGTGCCGGACCCGGTGCACGGGCTGGACGCCGAGCGGCTGTTCGCGATGGTCCTGTACAAGAACATGCACGTGGGCGACTTCGAGGACATCCGGCTCGGCACCAGCTCGCTGGACCGGCTCCACGAGACATGGAGGGCGCTGGTCGGACAGAACCTCCGTCGGCTGCACAGCGAGTCCGCCTCGCTGCGCACGCGTATCGAGAGACAGACCGGCGCGGATGAGCATGCCGCCGATCTCGCGAAGCGGTTTCGCGACCTGGTTCAAGCCCTGGTTGACGCACCAGGCATTGCCGTGAACGGGACCGTGGCTGTCGACGGCTCGCCCGTGAGCGACGAGCTTGAAACAGCAGCCTTCTGGCGAGAGCTTGTAGCCAACAACGGTTCGATCAGCCTGCGGCTGACGAGTCCGCGCCCGAACGCTCCCAGCGACGTCACCTTGTCCGTGCGGGTCCTCGAGAAGCTTCTGGGTTCCGTCCTGGACACCGAGCACTGGCATGCGCGGTCGATCGATACCGACGAGGCTGCGCTCCGCAGAAACCAGGCTGATGCGGACTTCTTGCGCCGGCACACGTGGAAAGTGGAAAGAGCTCGTCGAGCGGCCAGAGTTCACCTTCGTCCCTGACGCTGATGACGAGGAAGAGCCAGTACCCGGCGACCTACCGTTT
>WRCL01000060.1 GCA_009783975.1 Micrococcales bacterium | reverse complement strand
TCTCCAGCCGGGCCCCAGGCAGCCCGGCGGCACCCACGATGCGGGTGCTGATGCCGAACCGCAGCAGCAGCCCTGCGACGTCGTCGAGCATCCGCCGTGACCCGCAGCGGTACCCGATGACGCCGCTGCGCCCGTCACGGTGGACCACGACCGACCCGGCCGTGGACCACAGGTGCCGGACGAACAACGCGACCTGCGCTTTGGGCAGGCTTGCGACCGCGTCGGGGACGAACCTGCCCGAGGCGCCCACGCGCAGCACCCCCAGGTCGTCCAACCAGCCGGCGACCTGGTCGCAGGTGGTCGGGTCGGTGCGTTCCAGGTGCACGACGAGCGCCCGCGACCCAGGCGAGGCGTGGGCCACGGCGCTGGCGCCGAGCACCGGCGCGGCACCGGCGACGGCGGCAGCGCACTGGGGGTCGCAGGTGAGGTACCGCACAGGCTGGTCCAAGCCGTAGGCGCCACCGCCGAGCAGGTGCGCGGCGAGCACGACGCGCCGGTCGTCCCACTCGGTGACCAGCCCAGGGGCCGGCACGTGCCGCGGCACCCCGACCCGGTCGCCGACCTCTAGGTCGGCCAGCGGGCACCACCCGGCAGCGGTCAAGAACGGGTGGTTCGCCGTGGCGGTCACCTGCTTGCCCGACGCGGTGGTCAACCGGAACACTGGCCGCACCCCGGTGGGGAACACGTGGGTGAGGTCGCGGCGCACATAGTCCAGGCGGTCGTTCAGGGCCCACACCGCGATGTCGCGGGCACCCAGGGCGTACAGCTCGCCCAGGGTCGTGCTCGCCCCGGTGTCGGCGCGCAGCACACGGGTGTCAGCCACGAGGCACCCGGACTCGCGCAGGTCTGACATCTGCGGTTTTTTGTCCCCGCGCTGCTCAGGGCCACGGTTGAGCTGGCTGATCGCGATGAGCGGCACCTCGAGCTCTTTGGCGAGCAGCTTCAGCGCGCGGGAGAACTCCGAGACCTCCTGCTGGCGCGACTCGACACGTTTGCCCGACGACATCAGCTGCAGGTAGTCGATGATGACGAGCTTGAGGTCGTGGCGCTGCTTGAGCCGGCGGCACTTGGCCCGGATCTCCATGAGGGACATGTTCGGCGAGTCGTCGATGAACAGCGGCGCCTCAGAGACCCGCCCTGCCGCCTCGGCGACGCGTTTCCAGTCCTCGTCGCCCATGTGCTGGCCTGTGCGCAGCTTTTGCAGGTGCACCCGGGCCTCGGCGGCCAGCAGCCGCATCGTGATCTCGTTGCGGCTCATCTCCAAGGAGAACACCACCGAGGTCAGCCCGTGCTTGACCGACGCCGACCGCGCGACGTCGATACCCAGGGTCGACTTGCCGATCGCTGGCCTGGCTGCCAGGACGATCATCTGGCCGGGGTGCAGGCCGTTGGTCAGGCGGTCCAGGTCGGCGAAACCGGTGGGGACCCCGTGCAGGGCGCCGCTGCGCCCGGCGACCGACTCGATCTCGTCCAGGGTGTCGGGGATGAGCGCGGCCAGGGGCAGGTAGTCCTCGCTGGCTTTGCGTTCGGTGACGGCGTACACCTCGGCCTGGGCGGTGTTGACCAGGTCGTCGACGTCACCGCCGTCGGTGCCGTACCCGAGCTGGACGATACGGGTCCCGGCTTCGACCAGGCGGCGCAGCACAGCGCGTTCTTGGACGATCCGGGCGTAGTACCCGGCGCTGGCCGCGGTCGGCACCGACGAGATGAGCGTGTGCAGGTATGGTGCCCCGCCGACGCGGCCGAGGTTGCCGCGTTTGGTCAGCTCGTCGGCGACGGTGACGGCGTCGGCCGGTTCCCCGCGTCCGTACAGGTCGATGATCGCGTCGTAGACCAGCTCGTGGGCGGGGCGGTAGAAGTCCGCGCCGCGCAGCTGTTCGACGACGTCGGCGATCGCGTCCTTGGAGATCATCATGCCGCCGAGCACCGAACGTTCGGCGTCGAGGTCTTGGGGAGGGACGCGTTCGGCGGGCCGGGGCGCGTCGATACCGAGCCCGTACTCCAGCTCTTCGATCGTCACCAGTTCTCCGTCCGTACCGCCCGTCGGACGTCAGTCCTACCAGGTACCACCCACACGCCCGCCGCCCGCGGTCAGCGCCGCGGCCGCCCGCCGGCCACCGGGGTGCGACGAACCTAGGCTGCCCGCGCCGATCTGACCACCGCGACCTGTGCACACTGCTGTCCACAGCTGTGGACAACCAGGGGGTAGTGTCCACAGAACGCCGAGAGTCATGTGGACACGCTGGGTGAAATCGAGCTGTTCCAGCCCTGTGGCCTGCGATGACGTTGTCCACGGGTGACGAACGCATCGTGTGCCCACCTGGTGGACGTTTTGGTGAGACAACACCAGTTCTTGGGGCCGTGGTTGCCGGCACACAAGGAAGAACCCCGGTGCGCGTGCGCACCGGGGTCCTGGGACAAAGGTTCAGACCGCGACGACGACCGACACGGTGACCGTCGCGACGACCTCAGGGTGGAGCTTGATCGTCACCTTGTGCTCGCCGACAGACTTGATCGGGGCGGCGACCTCGATCTTGCGCTTGTCGACGGACGGGGCCCCGGCGGCCTTGACGGCGTCGGCGATCTCGGTGGTTGTCACCGCCCCGAACAGGCGCCCACCAGAACCGGCTTTGGCTGCCACGGTGACGGCCGCAGACTGCAGTGTGTCGCGGGCCGCACGGGCGTCGTCCAGGGAGGCCATCTCGCGGGCCTTGCGGGCACGGCGGATCGCGGTGATGTTCTTCTCCGCGCCTTTGGTCCACGGCTGGGCCAGCTTGCGCGGCAGCAGGAAGTTACGGGCGTACCCGTCTTTCACCTCGACGATGTCACCGGGTTCTCCCAGACCGGTGACCTCCTGGGTGAGGATGAGCTTGGACACAGGTTCCCTCCTCAGCGGGACGACGACGAGTACGGCAGCAGGGCCATCTCACGGGCGTTCTTCACGGCCCGGGCGATCGCACGCTGCTCTTGCACGGTGACACCGGTGACGCGCCGGGCGCGGATCTTGCCGCGGTCGGAGATGAACTTGCGCAGCAACGTCGCGTCTTTGTAGTCGATGGACTCGATCTTGGCCGACTTCAGCGGGTTGGCCTTCTTCTTGGGCTTTCGGACGACGGGCTTGGCCATCGCAGGCTCCTTTGGTACGCAGCCCCGACGCCGGGGCGGGGACAAGGTCAGAACGGGGGTTCGTCAGCAAAACCAGGGCCCGGGGCACCAGCGGCCCACGGGTCGTCAGTGGCAGGTCCGGACGGGGCAGCCCCGCCAGAACCACCAGAGCTGCTCGGTGCGCCACCAGAGCCGCCAAAACCACCGCCACCGCCGCCACCGCGGGGGTTGCGGGTGACCTTGGCGGTGGCGTAGCGCAGCGACGGGCCGATCTCGTCGACCTGGAGCTCGACAACAGTGCGCTTCTCGCCCTCGCGGGTCTCGTACGAGCGCTGGACCAGCCGGCCCTGGGCGATGACCCGGGTGCCTTTGGTCAGCGACTCGGCGACCGACTCGGCAGCCTCACGCCAGATCGAGCAGCGCAGGTACAGCGTCTCGCCGTCTTTCCACTCGTTGTTCTGCCGGTCGAAGGTCCGCGGGGTGGACGCCACGGTGAAGTTCGCCACCGCGGCCCCCGACGGCGTGAACCGCAGCTCGGGGTCTCCTGTGAGGTTGCCGACGACTGTGATGACGGTCTCACCAGCCATGATGATGCTCCTGTGTGTGTTCGACAGCGGGTGCAGGGCGCCCCTGCACGACCGTAGCGGCGACCACCGACATCACCCCTGCGCCGGTGCGGACGCCGGTGCGTCAGCGGCCTTGGCTGCCGCTCTGGCAGCGGCTTTGGCAGCAGCTTTGGCGGCCCTGCCCTTGGCAGGTTCGGCACGCATGACCTTCGTGCGCAGCACTGCCTCGTTCAGGCCGAGCTGGCGGTCGAGCTCGGCTGTCGTCGCGGGCGTCGCGGCGAAACGTACGACCGCGTAGATCCCCTCGGACTTGTACACACCTGGTGTGACGCGGATGTCGTAGGCCAGGCGGCGACGGCCCCAGATGTCGATGTTGTCGATCGACCCGCCCTGGGCTGTGACGACGGACAGGTACTTGTCGAGCGCCGGGGCGACGGCGCGTTCCTCTGTGTCGGGGTCGAGGATGATCATGATCTCGTACGGACGCAGGCTCATATCCCCACCTCCTTCGGTCTTGGCGGTCACGGTCGGTCCGTGACAGGAGGGTTGCCGTGCGGCGTTGTGCCGGCATGTGCGCGGCGACGCGCCATGGTACCGGGCAGCACGCCGCACGGCGAAATTGGCGGCAAGAGCTCTCCGCGTCGCCAGACCGTCGGGCGGCCGCGGGCTACCCGCCGGGACCGCCGCCGGCTGGTGGTTGCCCGCTGGACACGACGACGGTGACCATCTCGCCTAACGGCAGCTCGGTGCCGGGGGGCGGGTCGAGCCGGACGACCATGCTTGGGCGGAGCTCGGACTGTTCGACGACGATGTTCACCTGGAACCCCATACCGACGAGGATGCCGCTCGCCTCGCTCTCGTTCCGGCCGGCCAGCGACGGCACGACGATGGTGACCGGCTCGTCGTCGCCGTTGCCGTCCTCGTCCTCGTCGTCCTCGCCCGGAGGAGGTATCGAGGCGACACCGCCGTAGACCGGGGGTGGGAACTTGGTGTCTGTGGCGTACTGCGGCATCGCCAGCACACCACCTGAGCACGCCGCACGGGTCTTCTTGCCCCCGCACCCACCCATGTAGTCAGCCCACAACGCCGCTGGCCACGACCCACCAGTGACCTGCTTGACCCCGCCCCACCGGGTGATCGACACCTCGGCGTTGCCTGGGCCTTCTTGCGACAGCCCGACCGCGGTGACCAGGTCTGTGGTGAACCCGATGAACCACGCCGACTTGTTGTCCGAGGAGGTGCCGGTCTTGCCGGCGATGGTCCGCCCGATCGGTTTGACGTACTCACTGGCCGACCCGTTGGTCACCGGGCCGCGCAACGCCGCGACCGTGTCGGCCATGATGCCAGCGTCGAACACGTTTTCTGTGCGCGTGTCAGCGTTCCACACCTGCCCGCTGGGGGAGACGACCCGCGCGACGATGTGCGGGGTGGCCTTGCGCCCACCTGCGGCGAACACCCCGTAGGCCTGGGCCATGTCCAACGGGTGCACAGCGTCAGAGCCGAGCACGTTCGACGGGACGACCGACACCTGGGTCCGGATCCCGGCCTTCGTGGCGACAGCGGCAGTGTTCTCAGGTCCGACCTCCATGTTCAGCGCCGCGTACACGGTGTTCACCGAGTTGGCCGTCGCCTCGACGAGGTTCATGTTGCCGTAGCTGCCGTAGCCGAAGTTGTTCACTGGCCACGTACCGTTGGCGAAGGTCTGTGGGCTGGCCCCTGAGTACACCGAGTTCAACGACTTGCCCGCCTGCAAGGCAGCGACGAGGGTGAACGGCTTGAAGGTCGACCCGGCCTGGATCGTCGCGAGGGTGACGCGGTTGTACTGGTCCTTGATGAAGTCGTCACCTGAGTACAGCGACCGGATCGCCCCGTCGTTCGGGTCGAGGGTGACCATGGCGAGCCGCAGCATCCCGGGGCACTCGGGGTCGTCGTTGGGGTCGCACTGGCTCGGCATGAACGCGGGGTTGCCGGGTTTGCCGGCGAGGGTGCCGTCGAGCATGCTCGCGGCAGACTCCAGCGCCATCGTCTGCATCTGTTCGTCGATCGTGGTGATGATGGAGTAGCCACCACGTGTGAGCTCCTCCTGGGGGATCCCCACGAGCAGCGCGGCTTCTTGGCGGGCCATGTCCATGAGGTAGCCCTTGGGGCCCTCGTACGCCGCGCTTGGTGCCGGAGCGATGACGCAGTGCCCGTCGGAGACCTCCGCGCCGGTCTCGTCGTCGACCGGGCACATCTCGGGGAACGTGAGCGCGGACTTTTGGGACTCGGTGATGTACTCCAGGCCCAGCATGTTCTGCAACGTGTTGTCCCAGCGCTGCTTGGCCTTCTCAGGGTTGACCACAGGGTCCCACCGGGCCGGGGAGGGGATGATCCCTGCGAGCATGACCGCCTGGGACAGGTCGAGGTCTTTGGCCTCGATGCCGAAGTACGCCTTGGACGCGGCCTGGATACCGTGCGTCTGGCCCCGGCCCCAGAAGATCGTGTTGAGGTACTGGCACAAGATCTCCGGTTTGGGGATCTCCTGGGCGATCTTCACCGCCAGCAGCGCCTCTTGGGCTTTGCCCATGTACCCGGTGCGTGAGCCACCGTAGTAGTTCTTCACGTACTGCTGGGTGAGCGTCGAGGCGCCCTGGCGGTTGCCGCCCTTGAGGTTGTAGTACAGGGCCCGGGCGATCCCGCGCGGGTCGATCCCAAGGTTGTCGTAGAAAGACTGGTCCTCAGCGGCGACGACAGCGTCCTGGATGTTCTTGGGGATGTCGGCGCAGTCGATGATCTCGCGTTTGACCCCGGGGAAGTCGCCGATCTTGGCCCCACGGTCGGAGGCGTCGCCGAACGTCGGGGCGTAGTACACGGTGGTCGTCTGGTGGCGGATGTCAGAGTCGAACGCGGGGATCTCGACGGTGGAGTACGCGGCGAAGCCCAGACCGCAGACGAGCCCGACGACGGTGACCATCGACAGCAGCATGAACCGCCACGACGGCAGCCACCGGTGCAGCCCCCGGTAACCATGGCGCGGGTAGTTCACGAAGCGGCGTCGCGCGGCGGGTGCCGGGGCGCTGCGCCGGACGTCTGCGCGCGAGGGCCGCGGGGACTTGCGCTCCACAGACTCTCCTTCTCTCACACCAACGGCCTAGGCGCGCAGGACAGCACAGCGCCGGGCCGTCTTCCAGTATGGAGGACCTGACCGGCCCAGCGTCCCCCATCACGGGATCTCATCACAAGATCTGCACCAGTTTCAGCCACACGGACTTGCGCGTTGGACCAAACGGGCATACTGTCCGATGTATCAACCCGATACATCGCCCAGGTGTATCGCGCCAGTAGTGAGTCAACTCCGGGGCAACGGTGCCCCAGCTCAAGGTGAGGAGGGCCTGACATGCGAGCCAAGTCTGACGTGCTCGACCACGCCATCCTCGGTCTTCTGCACCGTACCCCCATGCACGGGTATGAGCTGCGCAAACAGCTCAACCTCGTCCTCGGGTCGTTCCGTGCGCTGTCGTACGGTTCGCTGTACCCGGCGTTGCGCTCACTGGCCGAACGTGGCCTCATCCACGGGGTCGACGAGGACCGCCTGGCAAGCCGTGGCGGGTCACGACGGGCCCGGATCGTCTACCAGCTCACCGCTGCCGGCAAGGAGCACCTCGTGCAGGTGCTTGGGTCGGTCGGGCCTTCGGCCTGGGACGACGAGGAGTTCGACGTCCGGTTCTCGCTGTTCGGCCAGACCGACGCCGAGACCCGGCTGCGGATCCTCGAAGGCCGCCGGATGCGCCTGACCGAACGCCTCGACCTCGTCACCCAGTCCGTGGCCCGTGCCGTGGAACGGATGGACGAGTACACCGCCGAGCTCCAGCGCCACGGTCTGGACATCGTCGAGCGTGAGGTCGCCTGGCTCGACCAGCTCATCGACAACGAACGGGCCGCCCGGCCCGTCGACCCCTCAGGCCGCAGGGCCGCAACCACCACTGCCGCCGTGGCCGCCACGGTGCGCGCACCGGAGAAGGAGTAAAGGGATGTCCGCCATCCGCGTAGCGATCGTCGGAGTGGGGAACTGTGCGTCGTCGCTGGTCCAGGGGGTGCAGTACTACCGCGACGCCCCAGACGACAGCCAGGTGCCCGGTCTGATGCACGTCCGGTTCGGCCCGTACCACGTGCGCGACGTCGAGTTCGTCGCCGCGTTCGACGTCGACGCCAAGAAGGTCGGGTTCGACCTCGCTGAGGCGATCAGCTCTTCGGAGAACAACACGATCAAGATCGCCGACGTCGAGCCGACCGGTGTGGTCGTCCAGCGCGGGCACACCCTGGACGGGCTGGGCAAGTACTACACCCAGACCATCGAGGAGTCCGAGGCTGAGGCCGTCGACGTCGTCGCAGCCCTGAAAGAGGCGAAGGTCGACGTGCTCGTGTCCTACCTGCCTGTGGGCTCAGAGGACGCCGACAAGTTCTACGCCCAGTGCTGCATCGACGCCGGTGTCGCGATGGTCAACGCCTTGCCGGTGTTCATCGCCTCAGACCCGGTGTGGGCCAAGAAGTTCCACGACGCTGGTGTGCCGATCGTCGGCGACGACATCAAGTCCCAGGTCGGCGCGACGATCACCCACCGGGTCCTGGCCCGGCTGTTCGAGGACCGTGGCGTGATCTTGGACCGCACCTACCAGCTGAACGTCGGCGGCAACATGGACTTCAAGAACATGCTCGAGCGCGAGCGCCTGGAGTCGAAGAAGATCTCCAAGACCCAGGCTGTCACCTCGAACCTCG
>WRCL01000059.1 GCA_009783975.1 Micrococcales bacterium | reverse complement strand
TCGGCGGCATGCGCACGTCGGTGACGACCAGGTCGGGCAGGGCGGCGTCGGGCGCCAGGGCGGCGACAAGGTCGTCCGCGGTGGAAAACCCAGCGACCTCGTGGCCCTCAGCGACCAGCAGCCGGGTCAACCCGTCGCGCAGCAGGACGGAGTCTTCGGCGATCACGATACGCATGGCACCTCCACGGTGAGCCGCGTGCCGCCGGCAGGCGGGCTGACCAGGTCGAACGTTCCGTCCAGAGCGGCGACGCGGGCACGCAGACCGTCCAGGCCGGTCCCTGCGGTGGTGTCGGCCCCGCCGACCCCGTCGTCGGTGACGACCACACGCAGGTGGCCCTGCGCACAGCTGACCTCGACGCTCGCGCACGTGGCATGAGCGTGCTTGGCGGTGTTCGTCAAGGCCTCGGCGACGACGAAGTACGCCGCAGCCTGGGCGCCGGCGCCGCACGCGGCGGTAGCGTCGGGGTCAGTCACCTGGACCTGCACGGGGACGGGGCTGCGCGCGGCCAGGGCCGACAGCGCGGCGTCCAAGCCACGGTCGGAGAGCACCGCCGGGTGGATCCCGCGGACCAGGTCCCGCAGCTCGGCGAGGGTCTCTTTGACCTCGGCGTGGGCGTGGTCGAGCGCGGCGACGGCGGCCGCCGGGTCGGTGGCGGCCTGGCGGCGTGCCACACCCAGGTCGACACCCAGGGCGACGAGACGCTGCTGGGCCCCGTCGTGCAGGTCACGTTCGATGCGACGACGGTCGTCGTCAGCGGCCTCGACCGCGTCGGTGCGGGTCTGGGCCAGGTGTGCGGCGCGCACCTCCGCGTCGCGCCGGGCCGTCTCAGCCCCGCGGCGGGCTGCCTCAGCCGCACGCTGGGCGTCACGCGCCTGGGCCGTCTGGCTCTGGGAGAGCAACGCACGGGCGAGCACCACCTGCACCAGCGCAGAGCTCTGTGCGACCACTGCGACCACCCACACCAGCACAACCCCGCCGACGAACGTCGCCGTGCAGCGCAACGGTGCTGAGTACAGGTACACCGGCGCCGCCAACCCGGCCAGGGCCCCCGCGGCGGACGTCACGAGCACGGCGAGCGCGACCGACGAGATGACCAGCCCCACCACCGCGTACCCCAGCACGGCCCATGCCCGTCCGTCAGCCAGCGGGGTGACCGCCGCGCGCCAGAACCCGGTGCCGAGCCGTCGTCGTCGCGGTGCTGCGGCCACGTCCACCCCCGTCTGGGCGGTGAGCCGCGCCGCCTCGACGACGGCGAACCAGTGCGCGACCCACACCGTCGCGATCAGCAGCGCCAGACCGATGCCCGCCACCAGGGACGTCGCGACACCAACACTGACCGCGGTGACCGCGGCGATGCCGACAGGCAGCAGCCACACCCACGCGATCACCGCCTGGCCGAACGCCCGCCACGTCGCCAACGACACAGGAGCGCGCAGCAACCCTCGAGCACTGCACAGAGCCGGGGCGACGACGCTCACGTCGTCGCGGGTCACGATCGTCGAACTCATACCCACGACGCTAGTGCTCCCCCGTCCGCCGGCGGACCCTGGCCACCCCACCAGTCCCCAGCTGGGTTACCCCTACCCCTCGACCACGCGGGCTCAGGCGAAGCTCTGCACCCGACGGCCTTGTCCTGCTACCCAGCTGGTCGGATCTGACCGGTCGCCTGTTCCGGCTGCTTCGCCTCGGTGCCTGCCGAGGCCGGTCCGGCGGCAGGCCTCTGACCAGCGCCTGCGGTAGAGGGTATTCCTTTTGCCGCACGCCGTGCGGAGGAATGTATACCTTCTGCCGCACGCCGTGCGGAGGAATGTATACCTTCTGCCGCAGCCCGTGCGGAGGATCGCCGCATGGGCTCACGCGAACCCGGCAACCCGCGATGTCGATGCGTGTGCAGCGAGGTCGATGCCTTGGCGGTGATGTCGAGGGTTGAGCCCTCGACATCACCGCCGAGGCATCGACCTCACACACGTCGACCTGCCCACGCACGGCCGTGTGCGCAATCCACGTCCAACCCCGCTGTGCAGCAGGCCGCCAGTGCATGCCTGCTCGCCCGGTGCGACGCGGGGCTATGTGGCGCGGGCGACCCAGGCTCGGGCTTCGAGAGCGGCTTTGCTTGTGCGTTTGGACGCGGCGAAGGTGCGCACCTCGGGGGGCAGGACGGCCTCGGGCGGGAGGTGGGCAGCGGCGGTGGGCGCGTACGCGGCGCCGACGCGCAAGATGTCCAGGGTGCCGGTGGGGGTCTTGGGGCTGGTCACAGCAGTGACGGCCATGGCGGTGACGACGGGCCAGATGGCCGCGAGCGCGCCGGCGGTGGCCACCTGGTCGCAACGAGCCGCGACACGGACCAGGGAGAAACCGGACTCGACCGTGGGCGGTAGCGCCATGAGGTGGCGCAGGGCCTCGATGAACAGGTGGGGGTCGAGCCGGTGTTGGAGCGCCAGGTCGATGACGTCGTCGACCCCCGCGCCGTCAACGTTGGCGAAGTGCACGGCGAGGTAGGTGTACGTCGCTCGGCCGAACGGACCGTGGGTCCGTGCGATGTGGCGTTGGGAGATGCCCGCCGCGCCGGGGGTGCCCGGGTGCCATTGCCAGTGGTAATACAGTGTCTTGGAGTGGGTGGCCCGGGCTCCTGAGCACATGTGTTCGGCAGCGAGCGGGACCATCGACACGGTCAGCCCGGTGTCGTTGCCGGTCAGTGTGCGCATCGCCGGTACACCGGGCACGACGACCGGGAGCCTCAGGTCCGCCAGCACGGCGTCGCCGCGTCCGTCGAACGTCGCCTCGCCGACGGTCATTCCCCCGGCAGCGACCCATGTGCGGATGAGGCCGACACCGTCAGGGTGTGTGGCCCACGGGCGGAACCGAGGTGTGGTCGCGCACGCAAGGGTGAGCCCGTCAAGCTCGGCGGCCCGCGCTGGGTCGGTTGGTTCGAGGCGCAGCAGGGCCTGGGCCAGGTCGTGGGGCCAGTAGCCCTCGTCGCGGGCGGCTTTGACCCGGGCGAGCAGGTCGTCGAACGACACCGTCCAGTCCGACCACGTCGGGACGCACAGGCACGTCCCCCCGGCGGGACGGGCTTTGTACTCGCGGGCCAGCCCATGCAGCGGGTCACCGGCCCACCACCACGGCTCCTCGCGCCAGGGGACGTCCTCGCGCCACACCCGCTCGACCTCGGACACTGCGACAGCCGGGGGCAGGTCCCACGGTGTTCGCCAAGGAGCTGGCGGGGCGGCCCACTGCCCTGGGCCGACCGGTGCGTCGTCGGGCACCGCCTGGTCAGGGGCGTGCTGCTCAACGTACTTGCGGGCCCTGCCGGCGGTGACGCGGTCGTCGAGCAGTGCTGCGACCGTGCACAGCTCGACTGCGGTGGGCAGCAGCGGCGAGGCCGCAGGCACCCGTACCAGGTAGGCGACCAGCGCCGCCCGCAGCTTTTTCTCCGGGCGCGACAGCACGACGGCGCCAATCTCGAGCAGGTCTTGGGGTGCCAGGTCCATGGTCGCCAGGTGTTCCCACAGCAACGTCGCTCCCGTGGACGGGGCTATCCCCAGCAGCGAGACCATCCGCGGCAGGACCGCGGCGACGTCGGCGGTGGTCAGGTCGAGGCCCGCGAGCATGGTGACCAGGGTCCGTTGGGCCCCAGGCCGGTACCCGGTGGTGTCCAGCGCGTCGAGGACCGCGGCAAGGACCGGCTGTCGCCCGATGGCACCGCTCGCCACCGCGGCGGTGACCAGCCCTGAGAATTCTGGCCCGTGGACGACCTGCAGCGCTGTCGGCGACGCGATGACCTGGCAGACCAGCTGTTCCAGGTGTGGTGCGGTGAAGAAGAACGCCTCAAGGTCTGGGTCGGGCCTGCGGGCGGAGTCCCGCGACGGCTCGGGCCCGACCACCTGGCCGTCCGCGTCCACGTGCCACGACCCGGTCCCAGGCACGTCGTCCCACCAGCGGACGCCTGCGAACGTCTGGGCCCAGAGCACGACGAACCGTTCGTCGTCAGGCAGAGGCAGGTCGAAGCATCTGATCGCCGAGAGCAGCGCCTCGAACGGGAGCACCTCATTCGTGCGCGGCTTGATCACGCCAGCGATGACCCGCGCGCTCCACTGGGGACCGTGGCGGACCATCTTGGCGAACACCAAGCGTGGCGGCAGCCCCAGTCTCATCGCCCGCACGCACGTGGTGACCTTCGGGCTGCACCAGAACCTCGTCGCAGCCTGGAGCACCAAGGTCGGGTGGGCACGAATCCCGGCGTCAGGAGTGGGCCCACCAGCATCGATCAGCTCTTGCAGCCCGGCGTCCGCCCATGCCAAGAACGCCGCGCACTGCTCGTCGCTCAGCCCGAGCAACAGGTCGACGACGTCGTCGACCTTCCACCTCCACCGGCGGGTCGCCGTGACCAGGCCAGCGAAGTACTCATCGTCAACAGCACCCACAGGCGCCGACAAGGCCCGTCGCGTCACTCCCCCATCTTCCCCCCTGGCCACGCGCAGTGATCCCAGGTCGCATCTCGCGTGGCGGGCCGGCGTCACCTGCCGTCAAGGCAAGCCGTCCACGCGAAGGCAAGTCTTCAAACACTTGCTTTCGCGTGGACGCCTTGCCTTGGCTGGGATACGTCCTCGATGGCGCCGTGGGACGCCGGGTGGCTCTGGGCTCAGGAGGAATTGACTGGCCTGGGGGCGGGGCTGCGTAGTGTGCTCGGGTGCTTCGCTATGCGAAAGGGACCTGATGACCGACGGGTGGCACGACCCAGAGCTGGCTGCGCGCCAGGCTGCGGCGCTGGAGCTGGTGACGAGTCGGCAGGTCCACGCAGCGGTCGCGAGTTATGCCATACTTGCGCATACTCGAAGGGCCGACTCACAAGTATGGCATAAGTCCTACACGAACTGTCCTGACCGCAGGCACGCGGTTCGTCTCGCGCCAACGGAGCCACGCCTTCGACCGTCCAAGCCTGGCGGAGGTGGCCTCAGTCTGCCGTTGTGACCAGGGCATTTGATGATCGGCAACAAGACGGTCGAGCCAGGTTATGCGATACTTGTGCATGTCATCAGAAGCGGATCACAAGTATGGCATAAGTCCTACGGGAGGGTGTAGTGCGTCCCTCGCCGCTCGCCTGTCCGGACCAGACGGCCGGCGTCGACCAAGGTGTTCAGCAGGCGCATGGCGGCGGCGCGGTCGAGGCGGGTGCGTTCGCGGACGTCTTCGTTGGTGATGGGGCCATGGGACGCCAGGGCCACAACCACGTCGGCCCGATCGGCGGGGCTCAGCCCAAGGCCAGATGGCGGACCAAGATCAGGCGCCAGGACGTACCCCGCGCCCCCGCGCTGACCGGTCTGCATGAGCAACCCCTGGTCGCGCAGCCGGCGCAGCGCTGTCCCGTGGTTCCTGGGCCAGCGCGACGTCCCGGTGCGCGAGATGGCCGGTCTGTGCCATACCGGCACGCTGCGGTCGGCGGTCCGTAAGATGGACGCGTGTCACCTGACCTGGCCCGCAGGAAGCTGCCCATCGGCGTCCAGACGTTCCGCGAGATCCGCGATGAGGGCAGCTACTACGTCGACAAGACCGGGTACGCGGCCCAGCTGGTCGCCGAAGGCAAGACGTATTTCTTGTCCCGCCCGCGGCGGTTCGGCAAGTCGTTGTTCCTGGACACCCTGGCGGAGATGTTCGCTGGGAACAAGCGGCTGTTCGAGGGTCTGGAGTGCTACGACACCTGGGACTGGGACACGGTGTACCCGGTGGTCCGGATCGACTTCGCCGAGCGGAGCCAGCGGTCGCTGGAGTGGATCGACCAGCGGATCGAGGAGATCCTCGCCCTCAACGAGGAGCGGTTGGGAGTCCCGGCCACGACGGGGACCGCCCCGGCGCGTTTTGGTGCGCTGATCCGCAATGCTCAGGCCAAGCACGGGCAGCGGGTCGTCGTCCTCGTCGACGAGTACGACAAACCGATCCTGGACACCATGACCGACCCTGACCTGGCGCGGGACGTGCGCGACCGGCTGGCCAGTCTCTACGGGGTCACCAAGAGCCAGGACGCGCACATCAAGTTCGTCATGCTCACGGGGGTGTCGAAGTTCTCCAAGGTCAACCTTTTCTCCGGGCTGAACAACCCCGAGGACATCACTCTCGACGCGGAGTACTCAGCAGTCTGCGGGTACACCGAAGAGGACCTGGATTCGGTGTTCGCCCCTGAGCTGGTCGGGCTCGACCGGGACCAGGTCCGCGAGTGGTACAACGGGTACTCCTGGGGCGGGCAGTCTGTGTACAACCCGTACGACCTGCTGCTGCTGTTCAGAAAACGGCAGTTCGACACGTACTGGTTCGAGACCGGGACACCCACGTTCTTGGTCGACACCCTCACTGAGCAAGGCTTCTACCTGCCACGGCTGCAGAACCTCGAGGCGACCGCCGGGCTGCTGTCCTCGGTCGACGTGGGCCATGTCTCGCCGACCGCGCTGCTGTTCCAGACCGGGTACCTCACCGTCGACAGCACCCACCAGACCCCCCAGGGTCTGCGGTACCGGCTGCGTCTTCCCAACCACGAGGTCCGCATGGCCCTGCCCAGGACGATGCTGTCGGCGTTCTCGCCGGACGCCGAGCTGGTCCGTGAACAGGCCAGCCGCCTGCCAGACCTGCTGGAAGCAGCCGACTTCCCTGGCATCGAGAGGCTCTTCAAGGCGCACTTCGCGTCGATCCCTCACGACTGGTACCGCAGCAACACGATTGCCCAGGCGAAGGGGTACTACTGCAGCGTGTTCTACGCGTTCTTCGCCTCGGCAGGCCTGGAGACCACCGCCGAGGACACGTCCAACACCGGGCGCCTGGACCTGGCCGTGCGGTACGCCGGGCAGGTCTTCTTGTTCGAGGTCAAGACCGACGCCCAGCCGCCGGGGTCGGCGATGAAGCAGATCGAGGCCCGTGGCTACGCCGAGAAGTACCGCGGCGAGGGCCTGCCCATCCACCTCGTCGGCGTCGAGTTCTCCCGCGAGCAGCGCACCCTCACCCGCTTCCAGGTCCAGACCCTCACCGACTGAGCCAGACCGACGTGCGGCCCCCGGGTGAGGTTCTGGCGCGCAGTTGTCCTACCTAGCCGCCGGCCACCGGGCGGGGCAACTTGTCCTGACGCGCGCCGCACCCCACCTTGGCAAGCTCGGCGAAGTACTTGTCATCAACAGCGTCCGTCACTCCCCCATTTTCTCCCCCGGCCACGCCGCGAACTGTCAACCCCGTCCGGCCTGGAACACGTGGCGGGCCGGCGTCACCTCCTGCCGTCTGCCGTCAAGGCAAGCCGTCCACGCGAAGGCAAGTCTTCAAACACTTGCTTTCGCGTGGACGCCTTGCCTTGGCTGAGATACGTCCTCGATGGCGCCGTGGGACGCCGGGTGTTGGCTGGGCTCAAGAGAATTGCCTGGCCTGGGGGCCGGGGGCTGCGTAGTGTGCTCGGGTGCTTCGATGTGTGGAAGGGACCTGATGACCGACGGGTGGCACGACCCGGGGCTGGCTGGGCGCCAGGCGGCGGCGCTGGAGCTGGTGGCCTCCGCCGTCGGGCTCAGCGCCGGGGAACAGGCGGCCGCTGCAGCGGCGATGCTCGATGGTGGTGCCGTCCTGGGTGCCTCGGGTGACCGCTACGAGGCGTTCTGCCGCACCTTTCCGCTGCCGTCCGAGCGGCGCGCCCAAGCGGTGGCCTCGCACGACGAGGCGCTGGCTGCGCAGATCAGTGGGTGGTTCGCGCTGCGGTGGGCCGCCCAGCACACCACCGGGCCCGACGACAACAGCGTTGCCGGTGCTGTGGCGCGTCTGGTCGCGGCGATGGCCCTGCCGCTGACCGACCTGCCCGAGCTGGTCGGGGACCACCTGGGTGGGTCTGACCCGGTCACTGGTGCGCTGGTCGTGGCGACGATCAACGCTCTGGCGTGGCATGTCGAGCCGGGTTTCGGGCTGGTGCTGTCCGGACAGTGTTCACACCCGGTGGTCCACGTGGCACTGCAGGCCATGGTGGACACCGTCGGCGAGCGCCTGCTGGGCCTGGCAGGACGAGGCATCGGCCTGCGGGCACGCGCCGATCTGACCGCCACCGAACACGACGGCCAGGTGTCGTACGTCTCACCGGGCGTGCGGTTCATGCTCGCAGAAGACCGCATCAGGTCGCTGCTCATGGGCGAGAACCTGTACCGGCGCAGCGGCCTGGCGCTGCGCGAGCTGTACCAGAACGCCGTGGACGCGTGCCGCCACCGCCAAGCCCGCCTGGACTACTTGGCCCGCACCACCGACGAACCGGCCGACCAGTGGCGTCCGGCTGTCAGCTTCGTCCAGGGCTGTGACGACGAAGGGCAGTTCATCGAGTGCGTCGACAACGGCATCGGTATGGGGCTGACCGAGATCCGCGGGGCGTTCTGCCAGGCAGGTGTGCGTTCGGCTGACCTTCCCGAATACCTGGCCGAGCTCGCCGAT
>WRCL01000058.1 GCA_009783975.1 Micrococcales bacterium | reverse complement strand
GGACCGTCTGCACTCCACCCTGGGCATGACCAGCCCGGTACGATACGAGCACGACCACTACTCGGCCCTCGCCCGAGAGCCGAGACCCGCATAGGAGCGGCACGAAACCTCGGACGCTTCACCAGCCCGGCCCACCACCTCCCCGCCTCCAGATCTGACAGCGCACCCACACGGAGTGACCACAATGCGCACACGAACCACTGTCCTCGCTGCCACCGGACGGAAGACCGACTCATGACCATCCCGACCAGCGACACTGTGGTCACGAATGCCGTCCTGGATGCCGCTCTGGCCCCGCTGCGCAACGACATCGGGGCCATCACCGCGTTCCTAGAAGCCAGGCTGGCGGGACACGGTGGTGCCCCAGGGGTATGGCAGTGGTGGACGTTGCGGGGGAAGCCACGAGAAGCGCTCTGGTGGGCGCTGCACGAGTGGGTCCAGATGTACAACGCCCGGTACGGGTACGCCCGTGAGGAACGCACCATCCCGCCGTGCTGGCCGCAGCACCCAGTCGCGGTCGAAGAGCTGACCGCGCAGATGGTTGCTTGGTGGGCTGCCCACCAGGCAACCACGCCCACCACTGCGCTGCGGGAGTTTCACGAACACTTGTATCCGGCGATCGACCGGCTTCGCGACCCGCGGATCGGGGGTGGGTTCGACCGCTGCTCAGCAACTGTGCACCAGGTCGAGAACACCGTGGTTCCTGTCGCCGTGCCCGAGGCGCTGTTTGCCCGGTATGTTGCTGTTGACCTCGCAGCCACTCACACCACCGAGGACGCCAACCCGTGACACTTCCCAGCACCGACATTCCACCGGTGGCCTCCTTGCTTGACGTGCGCAACCACATCGGCAGCATCCTGGATGCGATGGATTCCGGAGCTGGACCAGCGATCCTGGGGCGACGTGGGGCGCCCGACGCAGTCCTGGTCACCTTCGACCTGTTCGACCGTCTCCGCGACGAGCTCGGTGAACGCGAAGCACGGGACCACCTGGCCTTGGCTCACGACCGGACCACCCACCCAGCAGGCCCAGCCACCACCACCCTCGGTGTGCTGACCGGCACGTCGTGTGACCAGCCGGTGACCTGGTGGCCCGAACTCGTCACCGACCTGCGCGGCCAGATCACCGACGACCTGGCCGACGTGCTCGTCCAGGTCGTCGACGGACGCCTCGTCGGCACCCCCCTGGGCCCGTGGCGCTGGTTCCTTGCCCTAGCCACGCCTTGCGACGCCCCGGCCCACGGGTGGCACGTGATCTGGCGCCCCGCTCCTCTCGAACTGGCAGCGGCGGTCCCCGTCAGCGACCTGCTCGCGCAGGCGTGGACAACCGGGCCGCCCCTGTAGGTCCGGCATCCTGCTCACCGCCATCGAGACCGTGGCGGCTCGATCCTGTTGGCGCCACGGACAGATGACCGGTGACGACACAGTCACTGTGGCACAAGGCCTCGCGGACCATGTCTGCCCCGTCGGACGGAGTCTTCGACCGCCAAGCGCGCCGGGTCGAGCCTTGGTACTCCCGGGGGGTTCACCCCGGTGCGCCAGCACACTGGGCCAAAACACGGTGGTGGTCTGGCATGATTCGACTCGTTCGCTGATCGTGAGGAGCCGGGATGAACCGGGAGCGCCGTGGTGCCGAGTCGGGGCGATCCGGTGGGCGCTCACCTGAGCCCAGGCAACCGCGGCCCCTGGACTTCCCGACCGCCGTCATACCAGCGGTGGACGAGCAGATCGCCCTGGGCCGACCAGCGTACGACCCGCCGGCCATGTCTGCGATGGGTGCGACTGGGCAGCACCCGGTGCCGCAGACCAGCCCTGCGAAGAAGCCTTTGAGCACGAGCAAGCAGATCCTGCTCGTGACGGTCCCTGCTGTGGTGACGTTGGTCGTGGGGGTCTGGTTGGGTGTGGTGTTCGGGCCGTCGGGCTCTGGCGAGGCCACCGCCGAGAGGCCAACCCCGCCCCCGACGACCCAGACCACCACACCACCACCTGAGCCCTCGCCGTCTGCGTCCGACGAGCCTGTGGTCCCACGCGGGCTGGGCGAGCCGGTCACCTCGACGTCTGGTTGCGCGAAGGGGAGCTACGTGTGGTCGCCGGCGACGGTCGCGCGGACCGGCTACGACTCGGCTTTGGTGTGCTCCTTCGTCTCCGACCGGCCGTCGGCGGACTACCTGGTCCCCGCCGGTGCTACGACCTTCACAGCCACCGTCGGTCTCGACGACGGCTCTGCCGAGCCGAAATCGTCATTCTTGTTCCACGTGGTCGACGCGGCCACCGGCAGGTTGCTGTGGTACAAGAACGTCGCGTACGGCGAGTCGGCCCAGGTGGAAGCCAACCTCGACGGTGTTCTGAGGGTCCGCCTGGAGATCGTGCGGACCCGTGGTGTGGGCACCGACGAAGCAGTCGCGGTGTGGGCGAACCCGAAGATGTTCTGAACGTCGGTCGTGGCGTCGCACGGTTCGTCGGCGCGGACGACTGCGCCGGGCGGACGTCAGCCAAAGATGCGCGGCAGTGTGGCGTCGTGGGCGGCGCGGGCGGTTGACAGGGGCAAGGTGAACAGGCCTTGGACTTCCAGGGCGGGTTCGTGGACGTGGTCGGCGGGGACGTCGGCCGCGGCCTCCCCGGCGCCACGTTCGCACGTCTCGGTGGTCTCGCCCAGGCGCACGACTGGGACGTGCCGGGCGGTGCACAGGTCGACGAGGACCTGCTCGTCGTGGCGGGCCACGGCAACCAGGGCCCGGGCTGAGGACTCGGAGAACAGGGCCTCGAACGCGGTGAGCCCGTCACGGGCGCACAACGCGGCCAGGTCGACCGACACCCCGGTGCCGTGGCGCAGGCACGCCTCGGCCAGCCCGACCCCCAGCCCCCCGGCAGACAGGTCGTGGGTCGCCTCGGCGAGGTGGTCGCGCGCGGCGGCGACCAGCACCTGGGCCAGGGCGCGTTCGGCCGCGAGGTCGACGGCGGGAGGGCGGCCCCCCAGGTGGTCGTGGGCGACCTGCGCCCACGCCGACCCGTCCAGCTCGGGGCGGGTGGTCCCCAGCAGGTACACCGCCCGACCCGGACGCGTCCACCCTGAGCCGACGACGTCGGCCACGTCGTCGAGCACACCGAGCACCCCGACGACCGGTGTGGGGTGGATCGCGGTGTCGCCGGTGGTGTTGTACAGCGAGACGTTCCCGCCGGTCACGGGAACCTCCAGCGCGGCGCACCCGGCGGCCAGGCCGGCGACCACCTGGACCAGCTGCCACATGAGGTCGGGCTGCTCAGGGTTGCCGAGGTTGAGGCAGTCGGTCACAGCCATGGGCCGCGCGCCGACGCAGGCGACGTTGCGGTACGCCTCGGCCAGGGCCAGCTGGGCCCCGGCGAACGGGTCCAGCTGGGCGTACCGGGCGTTGGCGTCGGTGGCCAGCGCCACCCCCAGGCCCGTCGTCTCATCGACGCGGACCACCCCGGCGTCGTCGGGCTGGGCCATCGCGGTGTTGCCCTGGACGAAACGGTCGTACTGGTCGGTGATCCAGGCGGTCGAGCACAGGTTCGGGCTGGCGAGCAAGGCCAGCAGCGTGTCGGCGAGGTCAGCGTCGTCGGGGCGGGGCAGCGCAGCGGTCGTGTTGGCCTGCAGGGCGTCGAGCCAGTGCGGGCGGGTGTGGGGACGGTCGTACACCGGACCGTCGTGCGCCACCGACCTGGGGTCGACGTCGACGATACGCTCGCCGTGGTGGTCGATGGTCAGCCGCCCGTCGCCGGTGACCTCGCCGATGACGGTCGCCTCCACGTCCCACCGGGTGGTGATCGCCTCGAACGTCGCGAGCTTGTCGGGGGTGACCACCGCCATCATCCGCTCTTGGGACTCGGACATGAGGATCTCCCCGGCGGTGAGCGTCGGGTCGCGCAGCAGCACTTTCTCCAGGTCCACGTGCATCCCCGACCCGCCGTTGGACGCCAGCTCGGAGGTCGCACAGCTGATCCCCGCCGCGCCGAGGTCTTGCAGCGCGGCGAGCGCCCCCGCGGCGAACAGCTCCAGGCAGCACTCGATGAGCACCTTCTCCATGAACGGGTCGCCGACCTGGACGCTGGGACGTTTGGACGCCCGGGTGTCGTCGAAGGTCTCCGAGGCCAGGATCGACGCCCCGCCGATCCCGTCCCCGCCGGTGCGCGCCCCGAACAGCACGATGAGGTTCCCCACGCCCTCCGCGTTGGCCAGGTGGATGTCGTCGTGACGCAGCACCCCCAGACACAACGCGTTGACCAGCGGGTTTCCCTGGTAGCACGGGTCGAACACCGTCTGGCCACCGATGTTGGCCAGCCCCAGGCAGTTGCCGTACCCCCCGATCCCGCCGACGACCCCGTGGACCACCCGCGCGGTGTCGGGGTGGTCCACAGCCCCGAACGCGAGCTGGTCCATGACCGCGACGGGCCGCGCGCCCATCGCCATGATGTCGCGCACGATCCCCCCGACCCCGGTGGCCGCCCCCTGGTACGGCTCGACGTACGACGGGTGGTTGTGCGACTCGACCTTGAACGTCACCGCCCACCCGTCACCGATGTCCACCACCCCCGCGTTCTGCCCCATCCCGACCAGCAGGTGGGCACGCATCGCCTCGGTCGTCGTCTCGCCGAACACCGCCAGGTGCTTCTTCGACGACTTGTACGAGCAGTGCTCGGACCACATCACCGAGTACATCGCCAGCTCGGCAGCAGTGGGCCGCCGCCCAACAGCTGGCGGATCCGCGCGTACTCGTCAGGTTTGAGCCCCAGCTCGGCGTACGGCTGGACCTCGTCCGGCGTCGCCGCAGCGTGCGCCACGGTGTCGAAACGGTGCTGGGCGGTCGGCGTGGAGGTCATGAGCCTGGACGTCCCTTGGGTCTACGGTCGGCGAGCCCGTGCGGCGCACGTCGTGGCCAGGCTACCGGTCCGGCTTCGGACCCGTGGACCGGCCGTCGGGTCCCCGCCATGCGAGATGCGACCTGAGACACCAGATGCGACGTCCCGACGTCGCATCTGGTGTCTCAGGTCGCATCTCGCGGTCTGGTCCTGCTTCCGGCGTGGGCCGCCGTGGCCGGGTCGTGGCCCACCCCAGCTCCAGCGACTGCCGTTGGCACCCGAATCTGGCCTCTTGACCAGGGAATCTGCAACTGCCGGCCTAGAGACCCTGCAACTTCCGGCCTAGAGACCCTGCAACTTCCGGCCTAGAGGGGCTGTGAACTTCCGGCCTAGCTAGAGGGGGAGCTGTGGCCGCTGTCCCAGGGCGAGATCGACGGCGCTCCGGACGGGCTGGTCGACGCCCTGTTCGCCCACGGCCCTGACATCGCCCACACCTGCGCCCAGACCAGGGCGGACTACGCGGCCCGGATCGCGCGCGGAGGCTTTCCCGAGGCGGTGATCCGCGAACCCAGGCGCCGCCGCCGGTTCCACCAGTCGTACGTCGCCGACCTGGTCAACCGGGACGTCATGCAGCAGTCCACCATCGAGCGCGGCCACCAGATGCGCGCCCTGCTCGACGTCCTCGCGGCCCGGTCCGGGCAGGTCCTCAAGGCCCATGCCGTCGCCCAAGAGCTCACCCTGGCGCCGAACACCGTGGCCAGCTACCTGAGCCTGCTCGAGGAGGTTTTCCTCATCAAGCGGATCCCCGCATGGTCCCGCAACCTCAAGACCCGGGCGACCGCGTCACCCAAGGTGGCGTTCGTCGACTCCGGGGTGGCGGCCAGCCTGCTGGGGGAGGACGAGCAGACCCTGCTGCGGATGGACAGCGCGCTGAGCCAGCTGGCGGAGGGGTTCGTGGCCATGGAGGTCGCTCGGCAGTGCTGCTGGGCCGACGACGAGACCCGCCTCGCGCACTACCGCACCCGGGACCAGGTAGAGGTAGACCTCGTCCTGGAACGCCGCCGCAAGGTCGTAGCCATCGAGGTCAAGGCCTCCGCGACGGTCCGCTCCGAAGACTTCCGGGGTCTGCGCCACCTGGCCTCCCGGCTCGGCGCCGACCTGGTCGTCAGCGTCGTGCTCTACCTGGGCGAACAGACCCTTCCGTTCGGCGACCGCCTGCGTGCTGTCCCGCTCGGTGCCCTGTGGGAAGCTGGGTGACAAGATCGCGGACGGCCAGCGTCCGGGCATCTCGGTGAGTCTTGGGATGGAGAGTGAAGCGCACGAAGAGGGTCATGCACCATCGAGGTGTAGACTAGGTGTATGACGCGCACCAACATCGAGATCGACGAGGCGCTCATCGCTGAGGTGATCCGGCAGAACGGGTTGAAGACCAAGCGGGAGGCGGTGGACTTCGCCTTGCGGCGGGTGCTGCGGTGGCCGCTGAGCACCGATGAGCTGCTGGGCCTGGAAGGCATGGTCGCCTGGGACGCGGACCTGGATGCGATGCGCGACGACCCGGGTCCGGTGCTGTGACCTACCTCCTGGACACCTCGGTGTGGGTGGAGTTCTTGCGGGGCACCGGCAGCGGCGCAGCCGGAAGGGTCCGCGAGCTCATCGCCACCGGGCGCGACGACCTGCGCCTGTGCGGCCCGGTCGTCATGGAGCTGCGTGCCGGGGTCACCCGGCCGCCAGACGTCGCCCGCACTGACGCGCTGGTCGCCAGCATCGAGGTGTTGGACTTCGACCCGTCGCTCGACTTCGACCAGGCCGCCTTGATCCAGCGTTCGGCACGGGTCCAGGGGTTGTGCGTCCGCAGCCTCGTCGACTGCCAGATCGCTGCTGTCGCGTTGCGCCACGAGGCGACCGTCGTGCACCAGGACGCCGATTTCGAGCTCATCGCCGACCTCACCGGGCTGCGGCACGAGTCGTGGCGCTGACCAGCCAACCCGCCGCCGACTGCTGCGACGAGGTCTTCTGCCTGGGGCCCTTGACGGAGTCGAGCGCGGCTATCGTCCACGCGAGTGTGCGGCTATCGTCCAGACAGCTGTGCGGCTATCGTCCAGCTAGGTGTGCGGCTATCGTCCACGGATGCTAGTATCGGCCGATGACTGAGAGCCTGGTCGCCCGGCGTGCGGAGAGTCTTGTCGAGGAGGCTGTCGCCGATACCAGGGTCATCGTGCTCAACGGTGCGCGGCAGGCGGGCAAGAGCACCCTGGCGCGCCAGGTGGCCCGTCGGCATGGCGGGTTGTGGCACAGCTTCGACAACCCACGGACACGATCGGCTGCCGCATCCGACCCGATCGACTTCGTCCGGGCTGAGCAGATGATCGTCATCGACGAGGTGCAGCGGCTGCCTGACATCCTGCTGCCCATCAAGCTCCAGGTGGACGAACACCCGCGGCCCGGTTCGTTCCTCTTGACCGGGTCGGCTCGTGTCATGGGCATGAAGAACGTCGCAGACACGTTGCCAGGACGGGTCGAGACGATCGAGCTGTGGCCTTTCTCGCAGGGTGAGATCGACGGGTCGGCAGACGACTTCGTCGACCACGTCCTGACAGATCCTCTCAGTCTCCGCCCGGCATCGGCACTGACAAAGCACGATTATGTCGAGAGGATCTGCCGGGGTGGGTTCCCCGATGCGGTGTCCAGGACCGAACGTCGCCGCTCTGTCTTCTTGCGCAACTATGTGGCCGACCTGGTCAACCGCGAGGTGAAGCAGGTCTCCGAAGTCCAGCGTGGACCCGAGATGCGCACGTTGATCCAGCTCCTGGCTGGTCAGGTCGGCGGTTTGCTCGTCCCGGCGAACCTTGCCCAGACCACTGGCCTGTCGAAGACGACAGTCTCGAAGTACCTCGCGGTCTTGCACGAGGTCTTCTTGATCAAAATCATCCCCGCGTGGTCACGTGGCGCCACCGGAAGGGCGGTCAAGGCTCCCAAGTTTGCTTTCGTCGACTCAGGGGTGGCTGCGCAGCTCTCCGGGCACGACAGCCGGTCTCTTGTCAGGGCCGACACTCTTTTCGGTGGTCTCCTGGAGAGTTTTGTCGCTATGGAGCTGGCCCGCCAGACCAGCTGGTCTCAGGTCGACGCCGAGTTGTTCCACTACCGGACGAGAGACGGGGTGGAGGTCGACATCGTCCTGCAAGACCGCCGTGGAAACATCGTCGGGGTCGAGGTGAAGGCGTCGTCCACTGCTGTCAGCTCCGACTTCTCAGGCTTGCGCCACCTGGCTGCCCGGCTCGGCTCCGACTTCCTCGCAGGCATCGTGCTGTACACCGGCCCCGAGACCCTGAGCTTCGGCCCCAACCTGCGCGCCATGCCCATCTCAGCCGTGTGGGACTCCCAAGTAGCGCAGGAATGAACTCCCGGATCGTGCACGGAGCGAACGACCAGATCGCTGCTGCCGCATTGTGGGACGAGGCCACCGTCATGCACCAGGACGCTGATTTCGCACTCATCGCCGACCTCACGGCCCTACCAGCACGAGTCGTGGCGCTGACCGGTGGACGAGGTGTGCCAGCAGGTTGTCCGGGGTGCTTCGAGGGTCCGGCTGGGCGGGATCGACTGGCGGGTGTTGGGCTGGTGTTCCGTGCTGGGTCAGATGGTG
>WRCL01000057.1 GCA_009783975.1 Micrococcales bacterium | reverse complement strand
GTGGTCGTGGCACCGGCTCGACGGCGCTGATGGCACCGCCTTGTACGCCATGGTCACCCCCGACGAGCTGTTCGGGGTCGACGAGCCCCTCGGCGGGCTCGTCGTCGACGGGATGGCGCTGGTGTCCCAGGCGATCATCGTCGTCGTCGCGCTGCTGTCGGTCATCGTCATGGCCGACCGGACCTCGACGAAAGAAGACGCGTTCGCCCCGATGATCTCGGCTGTGCCAGGCTCGCAGTACGAACAGCTCGCGACGAGCCGCCAGATGCGCCAGACCGAGGTGTACCCCCTGGTGCTGTTCGCCACCGGCGGGATGATGGTGTTCAGTGCCACATCGGACCTGCTGACGATGTTCGTGGCCCTGGAGGTGCTGTCGCTGCCGCTGTACCTGCTGTCGGGGATGGCCCGCCGGCGCCGCCTGCAGTCGCAGGAAGCGTCGCTGAAGTACTTCCTGCTCGGGTCGTTCGCCTCAGCGCTGTTCATCTTCGGTGCGGCGCTCATCTACGGCGCCTCTGGCCACCTGGGCTTCGCCGAGATCGCTGCGGCGACGTTCGACGCGCCTGTGACGAACAACCTCTTGCTCGTCGGTGTGCTGCTGGTCATGGTCGGGTTGTTCTTCAAGGTCGGTGCTGTGCCGTTCCACCTGTGGACCCCTGACGTGTACCAAGGTGCGCCCACCCCCATCACCGGGTTCATGGCTGCGGGGACGAAAGTCGCCGCGTTCGTCGCCATGGTGCGCGTGGTGTACGTCATGCTGCCCGGGATGGGCTGGGAGATGGCGGTGCTCGTGTGGACCGTCGCCATCGCGACGATGGTCGTCGGCTCGGTCGTCGTGCTGGTGCAGAACGACATCAAACGTCTGCTCGCGTACTCCTCGGTCGCACACGCCGGGTTCATCCTCACCGCGGTCGCCGGTGGGTGGGGCACGGGGGAGGCCTCAGCCACAGGGTGGATCACCGGTGAGTCGGTGCTCGGGCCGTGGGCGGTGCTGGTCTACCTGCTCGCTTATGCGGTCGCCACCGTCGGGGCGTTCACCGTCGTCGCGCTCGTGCGTGAACGCTCTGAGCCTGGCGGCACCGCGGGTGAGGCCACAGCGCTGAGCCAGTGGGCGGGGCTGGGCCGGACGAACCCGGTCATCGCCGCGTGCTTCATGGTGTTCTTGCTGTCGTTCGCCGGCATCCCCCTCACAGCCGGGTTCATCGGCAAGTTCGCCGTGTTCTCCGCTGCGGTCAAGGCCGGCGCGTGGCCCTTGGCGCTCATCGGTGTGCTCGCTTCGGCGGTCGCCGCGTTCGCGTACTTCAAGATCATCGTGCTCATGTACTTCCCCGGGCGTGACGAGCCTGCCGTCGCCGACGCCGAGGCAGATGCCATCGGTGCTGGTGGGACGCTCACCATGGTGCGCCCCAAGACCGCTGTGGTTGTCGCGACCCGGGGATGGGCTGCGGTGACGGTCGGGTTGTGCGCGCTGCTGACCATCTTGCTCGGGGTCATCCCCGGTGGGGTGCTCACCGCGATCAGCGCCATCTTGTAGCCAAGATCTGCCCGAGGAGAGGGTGTGTGGACACCGGCCCGCGGACCAGTTGTGCGCGCGCGCTGAATTGGGCGACACGCCAGCCTCGGCTAGGTTCGTGTCCGTGACTCGTGTGGCCAGCATCCCGCTCGACGACGAGGCGTTCGCGCGTCGTCTGGAACACCAGCTTGGCGTTGTCGAGGCACGCCTGCACACAGCTGTGGCCCAGGCCGACCGCCTCGCCGACGACGCCTCGCGGCACCTGGTCGACGCTGGGGGCAAACGTCTACGCCCAGCGCTGACGTTGCTCGCCGCCGAGCTCGGCGACCCAGGTCGGCCCCAGGTCGTCGAGGCCGCGGTCGCCGTCGAGCTGACGCACCTGGCGTCGCTGTACCACGACGACGTCATGGACTCGGCCCCCCTGCGCCGCGGAGCCCCCTCAGCCCACGAGGTGTGGGGCAACACTGTGGCGATCCTCACCGGCGACCTGCTGTTCGCCCGCGCGTCGGCGACCGTCGCGGGCCTGGGTGCCGAAGCGGTGCGGATCCACGCCGAGACCTTCGAACGGCTGTGCCTGGGCCAGCTCGCCGAGACGGTCGGCCCCGCGGCCGGTGACGACCCCACCGAGCACTACCTGCAGGTGCTGTCAGACAAGACCGCCTCGCTCGTGGGCACCTCAGCACGGTATGGAGCGATGTTCGCCGGGTGCGACGAGCGGACCGTCAACATCCTCGCGGAGTTCGGCGAACGTGTCGGGGTCGCGTTCCAGATCGCCGACGACTACATCGACCTGGTCTGCGACGGGGCTCTGACCGGCAAGACCCCCGGCACCGACCTGCGCGAGGGTGTCGCGACGATGCCGGTGCTGGCCTTGCGGGCCCTCGTCGCCTCCGGTGAGGCCACCGACGACGACCGCGCCCTGCTCGCCCAGCTCAGCGGCGACCTGTCGTGCGACGACGCCCTGGCCGACGCGGTCGCGGCCTTGCGCGAGCACCGTGTCGTGGAGCAGACCCACGCCCGTTCGGCTGCCCTGTGCCGCGAGGCTGTCGACCTGCTCGCCGGCCTGCCGGCCGGTCCAGCGACGGACGCTCTGGTCGCCTTCGCCCAGGTCCTCGTCGACCGCACCGCCTGAGCCTGGGACCTCCGCCAGACCCGCGCCGACGGTGTGGCCAGGGCTGTTTCGTGGCGCGTGGCACCACCGGCCAGCCCCGGGAAAAACTCGTCCCAACACTGTCACCCAAAGAGCTCAGCGTCACTCGTGTGGCGGCCGATGTTCAGGTCAAGGTCTCACGAGAGAAGGTGGCGGACGTGACGACGACCCACACGGCAACCCAGGAGACCGGACAGGCGTTGGTCGGTCCGGGGCAGGTCGCCGGCATCGCTGCGCGGCTGGCAGCCGTGGCGGTGGACCAGCTGGTCGTGCTCGTCGCCGCCGTGATGGTCGCGACCGTGGCGTCGGCCGCCGGGGTGGGCAGGTCTGGGCTGTTCGTCGCAGCCGGTGTCACGGTCGTCCTCGTCGAGGCTGCGCAGGTGTTCGCCGAGGCGATCACCGGTGCGACCGTCGGCGGCGCCCTGGCCCGGGTGCGCACCGTCTCGGCGCACACGATGCTGCCCGCCGGTCTCATCGCTGTGGTCGTGCGGCGTCTGGTGCTCGTCGCTGGGGGGATGCTCGTCCCGGTCGTCGGCGCGTACGTCGTCGCCGGGTCCGGTGTGTGGAGCTCACGGGCCACCCGTGCAGGCTGGCACGACTGGGCCGGCGAGACGCTCGTCGTGCGGGACTGGACGTTGACGCCGGTCCCGCGCCACGCCGACCACGGCACCGTCGCCCACGTAGACGGACCTGCCCCCCTGCCCCCGGTCGACGACGACGACGTGTCGACCGTCGAGGTCGTCCAGGACCTTTCGCACCTCGTGCCAGTCCTCGACGCGGCTGAGCACCCCCGCGCCCGGCACCGTGCCACGACGCTGGCCCTGGGCCGCCCGCACCGCCAGTTCCCCGCAGGCCGGCACCGGATCCCTGAGGTTCCCACCCAACGTGCCCCGTGGGCTGCCACACGCCTGGTGCACGACGACGTCGAGCTGACCCGGTTGTCGGTCGGCGACGTGATGTCCCCTGCGATGCGCCTGGTCTTCGACTGCGGGACCCGTGTCGAGGTCGTCGGCAACGGTGCGGTCGGGCGTGACCTCAGCGGCGTGCTCCCACCGCCGGCGCACCCGGTCGTCATCGACGACGCCACGCGCACCGTCTCACGTGTGCACCTGCGGTTCGGGCCCCAGCCAGGCCGCGACGCGGTGTGGGTGGTCGACGAGAACTCCACCAACGGCACGATCTTGATCCGTCCTGACGGTGGCGCCCGGGTGCTGCCGGCCAACGTCCGGGCGGTCATCGGTGCCGGGTGGCAGATCCGCTTCGGTGACCATGCCGCCGTCGTGGAGTCCGTCAGCGTCCGCCCCGCCGTCAACGCTGTGTGAGGCCCCCAGCACCGTGTTCTGGGTGCCACCTCACCGTGGTGACACCATCGCCTCCAGACGGGAGATACGTTCGTCCATCGGGGGGTGCGTCGCGAACAGGCGGGCCAGGCCCGCACCGCGGAACGGGTTGGCGATCATCAGGTGCGAGACGTCGACGAGCTGCTGCTCGGGCGGCAACGGCCGGGCCTGGGTACCGGTCTCGATCTTGCGCAGAGCCCTGGCCAGCGCCAACGGGTCGCCGGTGAGCTCAGCACCGTCGGCGTCAGCGTCGTACTCGCGGGTGCGGCTGATCGCCAGCTGGATCATCGTCGCCGCGAGGGGGGCGAGGAACACCATCGCCAGCGCCGCCAGCGGGTTGACCGACCGCCGGTTGCCGGAGAACACCAGCAAGAACTGCCCGACCGCGGTGATCACCCCGGCGACGGCCGCAGCGACCGAGGAGGTGAGGATGTCACGGTTGTACACATGCATGAGCTCGTGCCCGAGCACCCCGCGCAGCTCACGGTCGTCGAGCAGCTGCAAGATCCCCTCGGTGCAGCACACCGCCGCGTTCGACGGGGACCGCCCGGTGGCGAAGGCGTTGGGTGCCATCGTCGGCGAGACGTACAGCCGCGGCATGGGTTGGCGCGCAGCCGTCGACAGCTCACGTACCACCTGGTACATCACCGGTTGCTCCAGCTCGCACACCGGCCGGGCCCGCATCGCCCGGATCGCGATCTTGTCGCTGTTCCAAAAGCTGTACGCGGTCATCGCCAGCCCGACACCGGCGAACAGCCACACGAACCTCGCGGTGCCTTGCCCCACCACCCAGGCGATCGCCAGCAGCAGCGCCCACAGGGTGCCGAACAGCGCAGCCGTCTTCAGCCCGTTGTGGTGGTCAGAGCCGCCCATCGCCTCCTCCTTCGCCCATGGAAAACGTCGGAGAGGGCGTCAACGTTCCCGGTGGGGGCAGGGCAGGACGACGGGGACGGTCCCAGGACACCAGGGACCGTCCCCACCCCCCCGAACCCGGATCCACCGGGTCCCACCATCGTGAGCCCCACCAGGTGGGCACGCAGGCTGCGTTGTCGCTGCTAAACAGGCCTCGAGCCTGTCGTCACCGCTCCGCCTTGCCGCCGCACCCACCTGATGACGCTCACGACGGCGCGCATCGGTGGATCCGGGCTGAAGATGGGCAGGTCAGGACCCGAAGGTCCGCGCCAGCTCAGTGCCGAAGCTGATGAGCGTGGCCGACGGTGAGGCGTACCACGAGTCGCCGGACTTCAGTGTCGTCACCGACAACAACCGGGCCATGTCGGGGAACGTGTCGACGTTGTCCAGCCAGGACACCGTCTCAGGCAGGCAGTCGGCCGGTTCGGAGTCCCCGTCGTAGGTGAGTGTCACGCATGTGCCGTCGAACAGGAAGGAGGCCGACTGGACAAATGGGTCGTCCAAGTATGGCCATGTGAAGGTCCTGAAGTACTCACCGGCGAGCTGGCCCGGCACCGGGATCGACAGGCTCCCGGTGTAGTCCTCGGAGTCGTCGGTCATCGTGAACGACCACTTGCGCGGGTCGTTGCCGTCGAGGACGACTGTGAGGACCTCGGTGTTGTGGTCCAGGCCCGTGATCGTGTACTTCTTGCCGTCACGTGCGTACTTCACAGTCGACGCAGCACCGAGGTCGATGGTGAACGTGTCCAGCGCGACCCACGCGTGGTCACCTTTGGTCTGCAACGTGCTTGCCGACAGGTCAGACACCGCGAACGGCGACTGGGTGTCGCCGGCGTTCCGCGGCTCGCCGAACAGCACTGGGCCGTAGACGGCGACCAGGCGCGACTCGGCTGGGGGCAGCACCTTGGCCAGCTCGGTGGTGTCACCGGTGTTCACCGCCTGGTTGATGGCGTTGAACAGGCCGACGACCGCGTCGTCGGGGTTGGAGAACGTCTTCATCTCCTGCGGGGGGATGACGTGCCCGAGCCGGTCTTTGGTGACCCCGGCCGCCTCGGCGGCGTACTGGGCGAGGGTCATCGTCAACGAGATGTACCACTTGCCGCCCTCTTCGACGCTGACGACGAAGAAGTCGTCGACACCGGCGATCGACACCAGGTCGGTGAGCTCCATGTCCACTGGCAGCTCTGTGGCGAGGTCAGCGCGGAGCTGCTCACGTGCGACGAGGGTCTCGGCTGGGACGCCCGAAGCGTCCATGATCGACATCAGGGCGTCGGCGAGCTGGTCGGGATCGCCGTCGAGGCGCAGCGTCCCACCGGTGATCCGTGCCTTGGCCACGCCCGGGACGAGCTCTTCGGTGGCGAAGACCGGCGCGGTCGGCATGGAGATGCTCAGCGCGCTGCGGGCGCCGTCGACAGCGTCTGAGCGGGCCTGGGCATCAGTGCGCGACTGGTTCTCGACGAGGTCGACAACCTCGGCGACCAGTGCCCGTTCTGAGGGCGGGAACGCCGCGAGGATGTCGCCCCCGTCGAGCTTGACAGCGCTGCGCAAGAAGCTGTTCGCCGCAGCTTCAGGAGAGCTGGCCCCGCCAGCGCGCCCGAACCACCCGTTGGTCACCGCCAGGACGCCCCCCGCGGTGAGCACCAGGGCGACGACGACAGCACCAGAGATGAGCGCCAGGCGTCCCTTGCGCGGCTTCGGCGGTTGGCCGCCGACCGCCACCGGCCCGTACCCCTGGGCGTACGGAGGCTGCCCGGCGCCCTGTGGCTGCTGCGGGTATTGCTGCGCCTGGGGGTACGGCTGCGTCTGCGCCGGCTGCGGCGGGTATCCCTGTGGCTGGGTCGGCGGGTAGCCCTGGCTGCCTGGCGCCGGCCCATATGGTTGCGCGCCGTCGGGCGGCTGGCCGTACGGCTGTGGGCTGCCGTGTGGCTGTGTCGGGTACCCCTGTCCCTGGGGTGGGTACCCAGGTGGCTGTGGTGGGTACCCCTGTGCTTGCGGTGGGTACCCCTGTGGCTGGCCCGTGCCCTGTGCTGGCTGCTGACCCCCTGGTTGGGTCGGGTACTGCGGTGTGTGGCCCCATCCGTCAGGTGGCTGCGGGCCGCCCGGTGCGCTCATCGTGGTTCTCCTGTTCGCGTGTCCTGCGCCGACGGCGTCGGCGACCTGCCGTGATCAACCTAACAGGTGACGCGCCCGCAATGTCCAACGTCACCAGATCCTTACCAGTTCTCCCCGTTTCGCCGGGGTGGGGTTGAGCCTTCTTCGCTTGGGTCGGGTCCGGCGGGGGCGCCAGTTCTGCCCCGCCCGCCTCCGGCGGGCTTGATGCCCACCACCGAGATGGGGCAAGACACTGGGGACGGTTCCTATGTCTTGCCTGGTCAGGCGTCTGATCTACCTGTCGGGGCGTCCAACCCTAGCTTTCGGTTGCCAACCTCAGCGTTCGACGACTGAGGTTGGCGACCAAGGGCTGAGGTTGGCGGTGTTCGGGATCCGTGCCCGCGGCGGCCAGCGCCGCCCGAACAAGTCCACCACCCTGGCAGGACTGCGCGGCGGACGCCCACGGAGGGATACCGTGCTGACCAGGCAAGACATAGGAACCGTCCCCAGTGTCTCGGTCACCACCGCCGCAACGCCGATGGTCGCGGAGCGGCCGAGCAGGGGGTTCCGGGGGCGTTGCCCCCGGCGGGTGCGGGGCCAGGCCCCGCACAACATGACGAGAGCGACGTGGCCTGCCCCCTGGCAGGCACACGTCGCCCTCGGTCTCGTGGCGGGTGAGGGATTCGAACCCCCGTAGGCATTGCCAGCTGATTTACAGTCAGCCCCCTTTGGCCACTCGGGTAACCCGCCTCAGGGCGCGTGGTGCGCTGGAGGCGCACTGCGTGCGGATGGAAGGATAGCAGGCGTTGGGGGTTCGTCGTAGTGCGGACCCAGACTGTGACCGGAGGAGAGCAGCGGATCATGGCTGGCGACTCGTCGTTCGACGTGGTGAGCAAGGTAGACCGGCAGGAGGTCGACAACGCGCTGAACCAGGCGGCGAAGGAGATCGCCCAGCGCTACGACTTCAAGGGGGTGGGGGCGTCGATCGCCTGGAGCGGGGACAAGCAGGTGGTGATGGTGGCGAGCTCGCAGGACCGGGTGCGTGCGGTGCTCGACGTGTTCGAGACCAAGCTTGTGCGCCGGGGGATCTCGCTGAAGGCGTTGGACCTGGGCGATGGTGAGCCGAAGCCGTCGGGCAAGGAGTACCGGTTGGTGGGCACCCTCAAGGAGGGGTTGTCGTCGGAGACGGCCAAGAAGCTCGCCAAGCTGGTGCGCGACACGGGCCCCAAGTCGGTCAAGACGCAGGTGCAGGGCGACGAGCTGCGGGTGTCGTCGAAGTCGCGCAACGACCTGCAAGCCGTCATCGCCCTGCTCAAGGAGGCCGAGGTGGACGCGGCGCTGCAGTTCGTCAACTACCGGTAGCGGCAGGACAGTGGGGATGGCCCCACGCGGGCAGTGCAAGACCCCAAGGTGAGCTTGACCCGTGCCCCAACTGCGCGGGCAGTGCAAGACCCCAAGGTGAGCTTGACTCGTGCCCCAGCCGCGCGGGCAGTTCATAGACCCCCCAAGGTGAGGCTGACTCGCAAGGGTCTGGTGGGGGGCGCCAGTTC
>WRCL01000056.1 GCA_009783975.1 Micrococcales bacterium | reverse complement strand
TTGGGCCGTCCGGGGCAACCCCCAGCACGGCGCCGTTCGTCCCTCCGCTGGCCAAGCACCTGCCCGACCTCATGCGCGACTGGGAGTTCTTCGTCAACGACGACGGCAGGGCGCTGCCTGCCCTGGTCCAGGCGGCGCTCATGCACTACCAGTTCGAGACCATCCACCCGTTCTTGGACGGTAACGGCAGGATCGGCCGTCTGCTGATCAACGTGCTCCTCATGGAACGAGGCCGCCTGCCGTTGCCGTTGCTGTACTTGTCGCACTATTTCGAGGCCAACCGCGAGGAGTATTACCACCGGCTCCAGGCCGTGCGTGAGTCGGGTGACATGGACGGCTGGCTGCTGTTCTTCCTCGCCGCGGTCCGCGCCCAGGCGGACGACGCGGTGATGCGGTCGCGTGAGCTCATCGCTATCCGCGAGGAGTACCGGGCCGAGGCGATCACGCACCGGTCGAGCCTGGCCCGCCTGGCCGAGATCATCGTGTGCAACCCGGTCGTCACCGCCCGGTCCGTCCAAGGTGAGCTCGGGCTGACCAACCAAGGTGCCCGCAACGTCATCAAGAGCGCGGTCACCCGAGGCTGGTTGTCCAGCCTCGGGGCGCACGGCCGCGGGGGACGCGAGCACTGGTACGCCCCACGTGTCCTGGCGGTCATGGAAGCCCCCATGACGTACAGAACCACCCAGCAGTAGACAGCGGCGCTGCCGTTGCGCCACGCTGATGTTTCTGGACGACACACATGTTTCAGGCTGAAAAATATGTGTCTGAATCCGTACATCGAAGTGCTCCTGCGGCCGTGAACCCGGTGGTAGTGTCCTTGGCCTACAGTCGTGCCAGTGTTGAGTACTCGGCTGGCGACCAAGAAGCGGAAGAACGGAGACTGGATCGTGTCTGAACCGTATGCTTTGGTGGCACGGATCACTATCACCTCAGAAAACCTCGTGCGCTGGCTGGACTCAACAATTCCGTCACTGGAAACATGGGGTGAAGACTGGGACGCTTGGTGGGATCGCCTCGACCTCTCCACACACTGGCGGGGGTCGTGTTGCGACCCTGAGGGTAATGCCGTCCGGTCTCACGTGGGATGGCTGCTCAACGAACGTGTGGTGTTTGGGTTGCCTGGCCTCTATGGGCAGAGCAGTTACGACGAGCAGACAAATGTGTGGAGCCTGCTGGCGCTCGAACTGACCGAAAGCCGCGCTACAATGATCGAGCACCTGGCGCCGTTCCGAGCTGCGGCTGCGTTCAGTGAATGTCACGGCGAAGACTACGCCGCTTTCACCGGATACTTCTACAGTTGCAGCGCCGACTACTTGCCAGCCGTGGTCACCTTTGCGGACGGAGGCAGTGCCATGTGTCTGGACCACACGAATCTGGCCCACGTCCGAAAAAATATCGAGTCTCAGTTTGCCCAAGCCGAGAGAGATAAGATCATGTTCCCGTACCTCTACGACGGAACGCCCCCGGAAGGAACGCCACGGGTATCCGACGAGCAAGAGTGACCATCTACCCCACCCAGCGCGTCCTGCGGTACGCAGCACACGCAGGCAGTGCATTGCCCTGTGAACTGGCGTTGTGACGGTGTCGCTGCGATAAGCCTGTGCACCCAGAGGTCAACCGGCTGTGTTGCTGCGCGACCGGCGGATGGGTCTGGTACGCGCCGAGACCGACTCGCTGCTGTGCCCCCTGACCGGCCTGCCGTCACCTATGGTCCTCTGCCTGTCCTGGCGAGCACCTTGGCGAAGGTTGTCGGCATCGAGCAGGCGTTCATCTACGGATCGTGGGCTGCGCGGTACACCAGCCACAGCCGGGCAGCTGGGAGGCTGGAGACGGCCCATTTGTCACAGCTGTCCGCTCCAGGCCGCTCATCGAGCTGCCGATCGACTAACGCAGGAGGCACCAGCACGAGATCGTCGAAAGCGGCCTGGAGAGACATGTCTGTCTACTGACTGAAGGCATCATCTGCCGAGTGGGGTCGGCCCCACACCACCCTGACAGCCAGATGCCCGGCTGGAGCAACGCCCCTCAAGATTTGGTAGTCCAACCCCCTCAAGATTTGGGAGTCCACGGTGGTAGAAGACCGCCTGACCAGCAGAGGCATCGTCCGTCGGCGGCTCGACGACACGCTGGCCGCGCTGGTCGATGACGAACCGGTGGTCGCTCTCCACGGACCACGGTCGGTCGGCAAGTCGACGCTGCTCCGCCAGTTCGCGACAGCGCGAGGAGTCACACCTGTCGCCAAACGCATCCACGCCCTCGGCTCGATCAAGTGGCTCGAGACCTCACCGTTCGGGTCCAAAGACCTTGGTGTGTTGCACGCCCACCGCACCGGGCTACCAGGCGCCGAACCCGACACCCCCTCATCGCTGTGTCACGTTCAGGCTGCACCGTCGACGGTGTTACCTACATCACGCCGGACGAGCTGGTCGCCGCGTACTGACCCGTGGTGTCAGGACCTGCCGACGTGGATGACGAAGCCGCGGGGTTCGTCACGACGCTTGGTGGCCGCTGACAAGACGAACGAGACGACCGAGATGATGACCGCGGCGAGCACAGCGGTCCAGAACCCGTCGATCCGCAGGCCCCAGTGGGCGTGCGAGGTGATCCAGGCGGTGAGCAGCAGCATCAGGGCGTTGACCACGAACGTGAACAGGCCGAGCGTCAAGATGTACACCGGGAACGCCAGGACCTGCACGACCGGTTTGACGATGGCGTTGACCAGGCCAAAGACGAGCCCAACGGCAAGGAACAGCCCGATCCGCCCGAGCGTCGTGTCAGCCCCGACCGCCTCGAACCGCGACAGCAGCAGCGTCGCGAACCATATGGCCACCCCGTTGACGACGACCCGCAGCACAAAATTCATGCCCTCATTCTCGTGCCCAGGCCCGCCGTGCGCAGCTACCCATGCGCTCGCCCGTCCGCTGTTGCTCGGGCCGCCAGAACCGGCGGCCATCTCGTGGGGCCGTGCCGAGGACACCGCTGTCAAGGCCGAGGTGGTCGCGAGAAGAACCCGGCCTCGTCCGGCTGACCTGCTGCCGGCTGTGGCTTCTCCGCCGCCGCGACGCGGGTCGACGGTGCGCTGACCAGGCAAGACATAGGAACCGTCCCCAGTGTCCTCCCAGGGGGTTAAGCTGTACCTGAGGTGAGAGATGACTGTGCCTGGCCATACGTTCGACTACGTCGACCTGTTCGCAGGGATCGGCGGGTTCCACGCCGCGCTGTCGGCCCTGGGGGGCCGGTGCGTGTACGTCTCGGAGATCAACCCGCTGGCCACGCAGGTGTACCGGCGCAACTGGGGTGACGACGTGGTCCAGGTCGACCCTGGTCTGCCGCCGATCCGCGGGGACATCAACCTCGACGCGCCGCAGGGGACGGCCGGGTGCGACGGGCCGGTGCGGGTGCCCGCGCACGACGTCCTCGCAGCGGGGTTCCCGTGCCAGGCGTTCTCGAAGTCTGGGGCCCAGCGCGGGGTGCTGGACTCCACCCGGGGGACGTTGTTCTTCAACATCATCCGGGTGCTGGCCGAGCGGCGCCCCAAGGTCGTGTTCTTGGAGAACGTGCGCAACCTCGCCGGCCCGAAGCACCGCAGCACGTGGGACACGATCATCGGCTCCCTCGAAGAGCTCGGGTACGAGGTCGCGCACGCCCCGATGGTCGTCTCTCCGCACCTCATCGACCCCAAAGACGGCGGCACGCCCCAGGTGCGCGACCGGGTGTTCATCATGGCGGTCCACCGCGGCGCCGACCGCCGTCCGGCGCGCCAGACCCCGGTGACCATCGACCGGGCGGCGCTGGTCGCGTCCGCACCGCGCTGGGACCTGGCGACCACCGCCATCGGTTGGCTGGGTGGGCAGCCAGTGCTGCAGGACCCGACCGAGATCGACCACCCTGAGCGCTACGCGTTGACACCGTCGGAGGTGACGTGGATCGACGCGTGGGACACGTTCGTGCGCTTCATGCGCGAGGCCGGTGCGGACCTTCCCGGGCACCCGATCTGGACCGACTGGTTCATCACCGAGCGCGAGCTCGTCGCCGACCGTCGTCGCCACCGCGAGGTCGAGGCCATGCCGGCATGGAAGAGCGCCTACGTGTGGAAGAACATCGGCTTCTACGAGCAGAACCGGGCCACGGTCCTGCGGTGGCAGGCCCACGAGACGATGACCGGCTTCGCGACGTTCCCGCCCTCACGGCGCAAGTTCGAGTGGCAGGCCCAAGACACCGAGACGTTGTGGCAGTGCCTCATGCACCTGCGCCCCTCGGGGATCCGCGCGAAGAAACCCACCTACGTCCCCGCGCTCGTCGCGATCACCCAGACGACGGTCGTCGGCCCCCTGCGCCGCCGCCTGACCCCCGTCGAGGCCACCCGCCTGCAAGGCCTGCCCGACGAGTTCACGTTCGGCGACCAGCCCGACGCCGCGACCTACGCCCAGCTCGGCAACGGCGTCGCCGCCGGTGCCGTCCACTACGCCCTGCGCATGTTCGTCACCCGGTACGCCGACGAGCTGCGCCCAACCCTGCCCGGCCTCGTCGCAGCCGTCGAGGCCGCGGCCCACACAGGTTGGGTCCCACCCATCCCGGCTTCCGCCCAGCACGTCCTCGCCGGGGTCGGCGCTGAGAGTTGATGGTTCCGTCGAAAGCTGATGCTCCTGCATCAGCTTTCGACGGAACGATCGACTCTCGACGGAACCATCACACCTGCGGGCCGGGGTCGGGGGAACCCCAGGGTTGGTTGGGGGGATTCCCCCATGGCGGCGGCCCGGCGGCGGCTGGGAGGGTGGCGGGATGAACACATGTGACCAGGCGGTCGACGAGCTGGTCGTGGGTGCACGCCCCGACGTCGCCCAGGCGGTGCGCTGATGCTGCGGGTCGCGTGGGGCGACGTGCGGTTCCACCCGGTGCGTTTCGCGATGTCTGTGCTCGCGGTGGCCCTGGGGGTCGCGTTCGTCTCTGGGACGTTCGCCCTGCGCGCGATGCTCAGCTCGACGTTCGACGCGATCGTGTCCAGCACCCTCGACGGTGACGCGTACGTGCTGCCCGACGACGGCAGCACGTACATGCCGACGTGGATGTCGGAGCTGAACACCGACGGGATGGTCTCAGACTCGCTGGTGCCGCTCATCGCACCACTGGACGAGGTCGCTGTGGTGTTCGCCGAGTACACCGGCCCGGTGCTGCTCGTCGGCGCTGACGGGACACGGGTGTCGTCTGCCGGCGCCCCGTCGATGGGACGGGTCGTCGAGCGTGACCAGGGGTTCGCGATCACCGGGGTGGCCCCGCGCGGTGAGGGCCAGATCGCCCTGGAGCACCTGACCGCCGGCAAAGCTGGGTTGGGGATCGGGGACACGACCACTGTCGTCGTCGGCGGGCAGATGCCCCGTGAGGTGCTCATCACCGCGATCGTCACCTCGACCAGCGGCACGCCGTTCGCTGGGGCGGTGGTCGTGGGGCTGGACGAGGCGACCGCGAGGGCTGCCTACGCCCCGACCGGGGCGGTGGGGACGATCGTCGTGCGCGCCGCGCCCGGCACCAGCCAGGCCGACCTGGCCCGGGCCGTCGCCGCGGTGCTGCCACCTGAGGCGAACGCGACGGTGAAGACTGGTGACGTCTTGCGCGCTGAGGCACGTGAGTCGATCAACGCCGAGCTTGGGTTCGTGTCGATGTTCCTCATGGTCTTCGCGGTCATCGCGTTGTTCGTCGGCGGGTTCATCATCGCCAACACCTTCGCGATGGTCGTGCGCCAACGCCTGCGCGAGACGGCGGTGCTGCGGGCTGTGGGGGCCAGCCGCTGGCAGGTGTTCGGCTCGTTCGTCGCCCAGGCGGCGATCGTGGGTCTGCTTGGGTCGGCCGTCGGGCTCGGGGCCGGGTTCGGCCTGGTCACGATCATCCGCCAGGTGTTCGCCTCGATGGGGATGGCGCTGTCTGGCGCGGTGCCTGTGACCATCTCGGGCCTGGTCGTGCCCATCGCCGTCGGCGTGGGTGTGTCCATGGTCGCCGCGACGTTGCCGGCACGCCGGGCCAGCCGGACCGCCCCGGTCGAGGCGATGCGCCCAGACAGCCAAGACACCCAGCGCAGCACGTGGCTGCGCGGGACGCTCGGGTCGGTCATGACCCTCGCCGGCGTCGGGTGCCTCGTCGGTGCGCACCGCGGGGGTGACAGTGGTGGTCCGTTGCTCGGGGCCGCCGCAGGGCTGATCCTCGTCGGGCTCGTCGTCGTAGCCCCTGCGCTGGCGCCGACGGTCGTGCGGGTCCTGGCCGTCCCGGTCGCCGCGGTGTCCGCACCGTTCGGGACGCTGGCCTCACGCAACCTCGCCCGGAACCGGCGGCGCACAGCGTCGACCGCTGCGGCGCTGATGATCGGCATGGCCCTGGTCGGGGCGACGACAGTCCTGGCCTCCTCAGCCCGCGCGTCGGTCGACGAGCTCATCGACACCCAGATCGACGTGGACTTCCTGCTCGACGGCAACGCCTCAGCCTCAGGGATCCCCGCGGCAGCGGTCGACGCCCTGGCCGAGGTCACCGACGCCGAGGTCGCGATGGTCTCGATCACCTTCGGGACCATCCAGGGCGCAGGCCAGGCCTCGGACCTCATCCAGGTCGGCGTGATGAAACCCAGCCTCATCACCCGTGGCGGTTTCGTCCCCACGGTCATCGCCGGCGAGCTCGCCTCGTTCGACGACGGGATCGCCGTGAGCGGCCCGGTGGCCAAGCAGATGGGGATCACCGTCGGTGACCAGGTCACCGTGACACTGGCACGCAACACCCCGCTGCAGACCACAGCCGAGCTGCCAGTCCAGCTCGTCTACACGACCAGAGGCACGAGCGAGGACGTCGTCATCGCCGAGCAGACCCTGAGGTCGGTCCTTGGGCCCGAGGTGTACGCGCAGGTGGTCACCACGTGGCAGGGCTACGTCATCGTCGACCCTGGGGCAGACGCGGCGGCGGTGCGTGCGCAGGTCGTGCAGATCGTCGCGCCGTACATGGTCGTGTCGGTGATGGACGCCGAGGAGTTCGCCTCGTACCTGTCCGACCAGGTGCAGGACCTGCTGAACATCGTCTACGCGCTCATCGCGTTGTCCCTGGTCATCGCCGTCCTCGGTGTGGTCAACACCCTTGCGCTGTCGGTGCTGGAACGCACCAGCGAGATCGCGATGCTGCGCGCCGTGGGGATGGGCCGCGGACAGCTCGGCTGGACGATGGTCGTCGAAGGTGTCCTTGTCGCGTCCCTCGGGGCGGTCCTCGGGGTCAGCGCCGGGGTGGCGATCGCCTCGGTCATCCCCTCGGTCGGTGAGTCCGTGGGCCTCGGCGTGCTGTCGATCAGCTGGCCCTCAGTCGCGTCGTTGTTCGTCGGTGCGGTCGTCGTCGGTGTGCTCGCCGCTGTGTGGCCAGCGGTCCGCGCCGCCCGCGTTCCCGTCCTCCAAGCCCTCGTCTACGAGTAGGGCACCCCTGCGTCCCCATCGCACCAAGTGGGAAACCTGAGCGTTCCGGTGAGGACTGACCGTGCAGCGTCAGTCCTCACCGGAACGCTCAGGTTTCAGTGATCGGTCCGCGTACACACGCAGTTGGCGGGTCACGGCTGGTCCTCGGTGCGCGGGCGGACCGGGTCAGCGACCACGTCGGCGACCAGGCCAAGGGCTTGCCAGACGGCGAGCACCAGCCGCAGGTTCGCGTTCGGCTTGCCGTTCTCGAACGCGACCAGCCACTCGGGGAGTGGACAATCGTCCACTATTCAGAAAGCGGATGATCATCCATGCCGGGTCCGCGCCGCCGTCGATGACACGACAGTCGGTTCCTGCTGCCCTACTCACTTCCGTCGCCGGAGGCCGCATGCGGGCGGGTGACAAGTGTGGTCCGGGTGAGTCTGGCGTGGGGTGCAGCATCGAGGACGGACACGATCGTGTCGAGGTGTGTTGTGAACAGGGCGAACAGGTCTGTGTTGCTGATATTCCCTGTCGCGACTTCCAGGAGCCGGCGAGGTGTCCCACGCAGGAGATGACCGTCGCGGAAATCGGAATCCTTGCTCACCACGACCCGGTCCTCGTGATCGGCGAGCTCGCTGATCACGCTGTCCGAAGTCCGGTTGCGGTCGACGAGGTCGAGGGTGTGGATGGCGTCGTGGCCAGCTTCGGTGAGCGCGCGGGCGAGCCTACGCGGGAGCTGGGCATCGACGAGGAACTTCACGCTGCGTCAAGGGGGAGGCGGTGGCCGCTGACTGTCAGCGCACCATACTCGAGCGCTGCGAGCAGGTCGTCACGTTCCAGGTCCTCGTAGTCGTCGAGGACCTCTTCGAACGTCATCCCCGAGGAGAGCAGCTCCAGCAGCACGGACACCGGGTAGCGCAGACCACGGACCACGGGATTGCCGTGACAGATCGCAGGATCGCAGGTGATGCGGTCGAGGCGGGACACCGTGCCATGATACTGGTTCACGGCCGAGACCGGTCGTCCGCCGTCAGCACCGACTCAGTGGATGATCGTCTAGTTCTCGGAAAGTGGGCGATCATCCATGTCCCTGGCCCCACAACCCGCCCGGGTTGGAGATCACCAGACGGTCGGGCAGCAGCCGCACCTCCACCCCTTTTGACTGGGTGCGTG
>WRCL01000055.1 GCA_009783975.1 Micrococcales bacterium | reverse complement strand
CGCTCAGCCACGTTCCGGGCACGGCGCGGGAAGAACGCCTACGACGAGGACTCCGTCGACGCGTTCCTGGCCCGTGCCGTCGATGTGCTGCTCGGCGTGGAATGATACCGGTGTGAGCCGTCGCAGGGTCGTCCTTCTCGGTTCGACGGGGTCTGTTGGGACCCAAGCCGTCGATGTGGTGCTAGCCAACCCCGGTCGGTTCGTCGTCACGGGCCTCGCCGCCGGGGGGTCTGACCCGGCCAGGCTCGCCCGCCAGGCCGCGGCCCTCGGGGTCGCGTCGCTCGCGGTGGCTGACCCCAGAGCCGTCGACGCGGTACGCGACGCACTGGAGCCGCTGCGCTCACCACACCACGGCTGGGCAGCCAAGGACGTCGAGGTGCTCGCCGGCACCGATGCTGCGGCCGAGCTTGCCGCCCGCCCCGCCGACGTGGTGTTCAACGCCATCACCGGCGCACGTGGGTTGGCTCCCACGCTCGCAGCGCTCGAAGCCGGGACCGTCCTGGCCCTGGCGAACAAAGAGTCGCTCGTCGTCGGTGGTCCGCTCGTCCAGTCGGCACGGTTGCGCCCTGGGCAGATCATCCCGGTCGACTCTGAGCACTCTGCGATCGCCCAGTGCATGCGCGCCGGCACCCACTCGGAGGTGCGGCGCCTGGTCCTGACCGCCTCAGGCGGCCCGTTCCGCGGCTGGTCGACGCGCCAGCTCGCCACGGTCACGCCCGCCCAGGCGCTGGACCACCCGACGTGGTCCATGGGCCCGGTCGTGTCGGTCAACGCCGCGACGATGGTGAACAAGGCCCTGGAGCTCATCGAGGCGCACCTGCTGTTCGACGTGCCGATCGAGCAGATCGTCGTCGTCGTCCACCCCCAGTCGGTCGTGCACTCGATGGTCGAGTTCGTCGACGGCGCGACGATCCTCCAGGCGTCGCCGCCGGATATGCACCTGCCGATCGCTCTCGGCCTTGGTTGGCCTGACCGGGTGCACGACTCGGTCCCGCCGTGCGTGTGGGACGGGTCGACGTCATGGACGTTCGAACCGCTCGACGAAGAGGTGTTCCCCGCGCTGCGCCTCGGACGTGCCGCGGTCGCCGCCTCAGCGACCCACCCGGCGGTCCTCAACGCCGCGAACGAGGTGTGCGTCGAGGCGTTCCTCGCCGGGCGGATCAGGTTCTTGGACATCGTCGCGACCGTCGAACAGGTGCTCGGTGAGCACGAGGGCACGCCCGCACGCCGGGTCCGGCTCGATGATGTTCTCGGCGCTGACGCCTGGGCCCGCGCACGCACCGCCGAGCTGATCAGCTGACCGGGGGTTCGAGCACCTCGGGGACTGGTTCTGGTTGGCGGGCCCGCACACGTTCGGCGGTGAGGGTGAACAACCGGTCGGGGGTGAGCACCGCCCACGGGGTGTGCAGCGCACCTGTGACGACCGCGGGCTGAGGGACCGCCGTGGGGACAACAGTGGTCGCGTCGTGGACAGCCTGTGCCAGGCACGGGGTGCTCGACACCCCACCCACGACGAACAGCGTCGTCGGCTGGTCCCCAAGGTTGGTGACCATGGCGCTGACGGTGCGCACAGCCGGCGCCGCGAGCGCCTGGAACTGCTCGCGTGTGATGGTCACCGTCACCTCGCGGTCGAGCACGCAGATGTCCAGCTGTGCGCTGTCGTGCTCGGACAAGGCGTGCCTGGCGTCGTGGACCGCAGCACGCACGCTCACCGCTGCGGCGAAGGCGTGTGGGTGGCCCAGCTCCTGGACGAGGTCTGCGTGGCCGGTGCGGATGAGCTCGTCAGTGGTCCACGTGTGCAGCAGGTCGTCGAGGTGCTCTCCGCCGGCGCTCGGGTCGGACTCGTGGGCGAGCACGACGACGTCTTTGCCAGGCACCGGGTCGTCGGTCACGTGCACGACCGTGACGTCGCAGGTCCCAGCGCCGAGGTCGACAACCGCGGCTTGGGCCCCTGGTTCCCACGACGTCCCGCCCGCGTGGACCACCGCCACAGGTTCAGCCAGGAGCACGACCTGGTCGCTGCCAAACCCTGACAGCCTGGCCGCCTCACGCATCGCCGCGAGCTGCTCGGTCGACCAGCGCACCGGGTGTGTGAGCACCAGGCGTGTGGGGTACACCCCCTCGCTTGCCCGCACGGCGTGTTCCAGGACCGCGTCGAGCACCTGCGCGACGATCTGCTCTGGGGTCACCAGGTGCTCGCCAAGGACCAACGGGCCGTCGCCCAGACGGCTCGTCGGGGAGCTGACGAACGTCTCACGGTACGACGGGCGCATGTCCAGCGCGGCCTGCCCAGCCCGCCACTGGCCGTCGGCGAGCAGCACCGCCGAGGGCATCGTGTCTGCCACTGCCCCCAGCCTCACAGGTTCGACCTGGCCATCAGCCCGGCGGATCGCCGCTGCGGTGCTCGTCGTACCGAGGTCGACGGCCAAGGTCCAGCCCGTGGATGTCACCATGCCACCTCGGGTATGGGTGCGACCAGGCCGGCACGACGTCGTGCGTGGCCTGGGACCAGCGGGGGAGAAGCCTCCACGGTTCTCCTTCAGCGGCGGACAGAGCACCATCGAGCCTACCGCGCGTCAGGCGCGCAGCGGCCGGTTTCGCATCACGAGTGCTCTGTCTTGTCCGGCGAACACCAGGGCCACTAGCGTGACCGGGTGGACACAGCCCGGGTCGCCGACCTCGACGAGGACGCGCTCGTCGCGCTCGTCGCCGCCCGGCTCCCAGCCGGTCGCAGCACCTTCCTAGGTCCAGGCGATGACGCAGCAGTCGTCGTCGCTGGTGACGGCCGGTTCGTCGTGACCACCGACGTCCTGGTCGAGGACCAGCACTTTCGTCGGGAATGGTCGTCGGGGGCTGATGTGGGTGCACGTGCGGCGATGCAGAACCTTGCCGACGTCGCCGCGATGGGCGCCAGCCCGACCGCCCTCGTCGTCGCGCTCACTGTGCCACCGGACCTGCCCGTCGCGTTCGTCACCGGCCTGGCCGAGGGGTTGGCCGCCGTGTGCGCACCGCTCGGCGTCGGCGTCGTCGGCGGGGACCTGTCAGCAGGGCCGTCGGTCCAGGTCGCCGTCACCGCCCACGGCGACCTCGCTGGACGTGCACCTGTGCGCCGCAGCGGGGCACGCCCAGGTGACACAGTCGCGCACGCCGGGGTCGCCGGGTGGTCAGCGGCAGGTCTGGCCCTGCTCGTCGCCGGTCGACGTGACGACGAGCTCGTCGGGGCGTACCTGTGCCCTCGTGCCCCGTTGGCCGCTGGGCCCGCAGCAGCCCGGGCCGGGGCCAGCGCGATGCTTGACGTGTCTGACGGCCTCGTGCGCGACGCACAGCGGATCGCCAGTGCGTCAGGGGTGCAGATCGCGTTCGACAGTGTGGCTCAGGCGTTCGCCGACGACCTCGCGCGTCTGGCTGGTGCCGCTGCTGTTGTGGGCGCGCAGGCAGACGACTGGGTGCTCGGCGGGGGAGAGGACCATGGTCTGCTCGCGACGTTCCCCGGTGCGCTCGCTCACGGGTTCCGCCCGGTCGGCCACGTCGTGGCTGGCCAGGGCGTCACAGTCGCCGGTCAGCAGCCGACAGTGTCCGGCTGGGACCACTTTGGCTAGCCTGCGCGCTGGACCTTGCCGGCCTTGAGGCACGAGGTGCACACGTTGAGGCGTTTGTGGGTGCCACCGATGATCACCCGGACCCGCTGGATGTTCGGGTTCCAGCGCCGCTTGGTCTTCACGTGAGAGTGCGAGACGTTGTGCCCGAAGGATGGGCGCTTGGCGCAGACGTCGCAGACGGCGGCCATAGTGAATCTCCAGTTCGTGCACGTGTGTGGTGTGCGGTGGTGCGGCAGACCGTCAGCCGCACGGGCACAGACGCTCCAGGTGGTGCTGTCACGATGCTACGGGGCTCGGAACAACCTAGCGAGTTTATCCCACCGGCGAGCATCCGCCCAAATGTCGCCCGGATGCGGCACAGTGGTTCCCAGGAGAACCGGAGGGTTGAGTGGAACGTCACACGACGGCCGGGGTGCAGTTCGACGGTACCCTCGTCCAACGGTGGGCTGACGCCTGCGTCGACCGGCTCCGCGTGGTCGCGCCGCGGATCGACGCGCTCAACGTGTTCCCTGTCGCTGACGCCGACACCGGCCAGAACGTCACCTTCACCCTGCTCGGCGGGCGCGAGGCGGTCGCTGCCTCACCGACCCAGCACCTCGGTGAGGCTGTGCGGCTCCTGGCTGCCGGGTCCCTGCGCCAGGCGCGGGGGAGCTCAGGCGTCATCGTCTCGGGCTGGTTCGCCGGGCTTGCCGCCGGACTTGCCGATCACGCGACCAGCGACGTCACCCGCCTCGCTGATGCGCTGGGCATGGCCGCAGCCGGGGCGCGCCAGGTGGTGGCCGACCCCTGGCCGGGCACTGTGCTCGAAGTTGCCCAGCAGGTCGCCGACGCTGTGGCAGCCCGGCCGTCGCACACCATGGCCACTGTGCTGCCCGAGGCGTTGGACGCTGTGCGTGCCAGGCTCGCCGAGACCAGCGCCCACCACCCCGTGCTGCGCTCAGCCGGGGTGATCGACGCTGGTGCGTGCGCGTTGCTCGTCGTGCTCGAGGTGCTCGCCGGCCTGCTCGGCACCAGCCCACCTGCGGGTGCGTGGTTGCCCGAGGCTGGCGTCGAGCCTCACCAACCAGACCAGTCCGGCGGTGCGTTCGAGGTCATGTTGCACATCACCGTGGAAGTCGACCGTGGCCGGTTGGCCGCCACCGGTTCGGCTGCTGCGCTGACCGGGCTCGGGGACGAGTGGCGCACCCACGTCCACACTGACGACCCGGCGACCGCGGTCGGGCTCGTCGCCCCGGACCAGCTCCGCCTCGGTGTGGTCCGCGCGATCACCAGCGCCCCAGGCGGGCCCGTCGTCGTCACTGCCGACACCGGTCTGGTCGCCTGGTACGCCGCCGCCGGCGCGGTTGTCGTCGTCCCTGGCGGTGCCGTCGTCCCTGGTCACCTGCGCGCACTCGTGGCAGCCGCCGGCGCCCACGTGCTCGCGACCGACCCCGAGCTCGCTGCCATGGCATCAGCGATGACCTGCGACCCGGTCCGTGCCGCTGTGGCCTGCACCGCCGCGGACGAGGGCGCTGATGTCGCTGCTGCCGTCCACCGTGTGCGCACCGCCGAGACCACCGACCTCGGCCCGGTCTTGGCTGGCCTGCTCGTCGACGGCGGTGAGGTCCTCACTGTCGTCGCCCCGGCCGGCGCCGACCTCGTCGCTGTGCGTGACCTGGCGGCCTCGTGCGGTCTAGAGCTCGTGCTTGTTGGTCCCGCCAGTGGTCCGACGTGGCGCCTGGGGGTTGACTGATGGTCCGCCCCGCCGACGCTGTGGCGTCCGGGCACCTGCTCGACCAACACCTGACGACCGTGCTCGCCCCGACCACCGTCCGCGCGCTGCAGGCGCTGGGCCCCACAACCGTCGGCGAGCTGTTGCGGTACTACCCGCGCCGGTACGTCGACCCGGGCGTCCTCACCCGCTTGGGTGACCTGCGAGAAGGAGACCGGGTCATGGTCGTCGGCGAGGTCACACGATCGTCGATGCGCCGCACCGCTGGGCAAAAATCGCTGTTCGAAGTGGTCATCGCCGACGCGCACGACGAGATGCGGATGGTGTTCTTCGCCAACAGCGCCCGGGCGCTGGGCTACCACCAAAAGGTGCTCCAGCGCGGGTGCCGGGCGTGGTTCTCCGGCGTCGTCCACGCCCGCAGGGGCGCGATGGAGCTGCGCCACCCCAAGTTCGACGAGATGGGCGACCGCGACCTGGACCCGTGTGAGACCTGGCCCAAACCGGTGTACCCAGCCAGCTCAGCCATCGACTCAGCCGCGATCGGCAAGGCTGTGGCCACAGTGCTCGGTCCGTTGCACCCTGGCGAGGTCGACGACCCGTTGCCCGATGACGTGCGTGCCGCCCACGGCCTCATGCCCCTGGTCCAGGCCCTGCGCCAGGTCCACGAACCGCACTGCGAGGCTGACTGGCGCACCGCGCACAGGCGTCTACGGTTCGAAGAGGCCTTCGTCTTGCAGGCCGAGCTTGTCCGGCGTCGTGCCCAGGCTGCGGACCATGTCGCGACCGCCCGCCCACCGCGTGTCGGCGGTCTGCTCGACGCGTTCGACGCCCGGCTGCCGTTCACGCTCACCGACGGCCAGCGCGAGGTCGGCGCCGAGCTCGCCGGTGAGCTCGCCCTGGCCACCCCCATGCAACGGCTGCTGCAGTGTGAGGTCGGTTCCGGCAAGACCGTCGTCGCCCTGCGTGCCATGCTCCAGGTCGTCGACGCTGGTGGCCAGGCTGCGTTGCTCGCGCCGACCGAGGTCCTCGCCGTGCAGCACCTGGCCACGGTCCGCACCATGCTCGGCGACCTTGCCCACGCCGGTGAGCTCGGTGCCGCCGAGCACGCCACCGGCGTGACCTTGCTCACCGGTGGGCTCTCAGCACCAGCACGCAGGCAGGCCTTGGCTGATGCCGCCAGCGGCGCCGCGGGGATCGTCGTCGGTACCCATGCCCTGCTCAGCGACCATGTGCAGTTCGCGGACCTGGGCCTGGTCGTCGTCGACGAGCAGCACCGGTTCGGCGTGGAACAACGCGACGCCCTGCGCACCAAAGCCACGACCGTCCCGCACATCCTCGTCATGACCGCCACACCCATCCCCCGGACCGTGGCGATGACCGTCTTCGGCGACCTGGAGACCAGCACCCTGCGCGAGGTCCCCGCCGGCCGCCCGGCAGTCGTCACCCACGCCGTCCACGCCGGCCGTCCCGCGTGGATGGCCCGCACCTGGCAACGCGTCGCCGAGGCTGCGCACACCGGGGCCCGCGCGTTCGTCGTCGCCCCCCGGATCGACGCGACCGACGAACCTGACGACCTCGTCGCCCTCGACGAGGAGACCGCCGACACACGCCCGCCGCTGCGCAGCGTCGTCGACGTCGCAGCTGAGCTCGCCGACGAACCCGCGCTGGCCGGTGTCGCCATCGGCGTCCTGCACGGGCGCATGACCGGCGAGGCCAAGGAGCGCGCTTTTTCCGACTTCGCCTCAGGCCGCGTGCCTGTGCTCGTCGCCACAACTGTCGTCGAGGTTGGTGTCGACGTCCCAGAAGCCGCAGTCATGGTCGTGCTGGACGCTGACCGTTTCGGGATTTCTCAGCTGCACCAGCTGCGAGGCCGTGTGGGCCGCGGCACATCACCGGGTCTGTGCCTGCTGGTCTCGCCAGTCCTCGACGACCCCACACCCACCCTTGGCCTCGCCCCTGGCGACCCCGACCGCGGTCCGTCGCCGCTCCCGGCAGTCGCCCGTCTACGCGCCCTGGAACGCACCACCGACGGTTTCGAGCTCGCCCGCCTCGACCTGGAACAACGCCGCGAAGGCGACGTCCTCGGCGCCGCCCAGTCCGGCACCGCCAGCTCCCTGCGCCTGCTGCGCGTCACCCGCGACGAAGACGTCATCATCGCCGCCCGCACCGAAGCCCAACGTATCCTCACCGCCGACCCCACCCTCACCGCCCACCCCGCGTTGGCGATAGCAATAGCCCACCGCCTAGCCCAAGCCGACGACGAGTTCCTCGACCGCAGCTGAGCAGCACCGGCCGACGCCGAGTGCGCAGCCCGTCGTTCGCACCAGCGCATCCTCACCGCCGGCCACCTTCGCTGGCCGCCTGCCTGGCCCACGCTGACAGCGAGTTCCTCTGCACCTGCCCTGCCCAGACCCGGGCCCCGCTCCGGACTCGCGTGCAGGTGCTCAGTCAGACCAGGTGTAGCACAAGCGTGGTGGCCTCCAGGTTGGTGTCCTGCCGAGCCGGACGAGCGCACGTCAGAACAGCGCCTCGCTCGGTGGAGCCGGGCTTGCCCGTCCAGGGTCGCCGACGTCTGGTCTGTGGTTTGGGTTTGCCGCCCGGTCGCGATCGGCAAAGGCTGGTGTGTCGCCGGGCCCTGGTGGGTGTGGTTGTTCGTCGCAGAACACGGTTCCGTCACGTCGCAAGAACCGGTATGCCGCGGTGGCTTGCCCAGCCAGTCCTCGTCCAGGTCGTGGTAGTCGTTCGATCGCAAGGTCCAGGTCGTGGACGCGGTGGTGGTGCCATGAGCACAACGCGATCCCGCGTTCGACTGATGTGGTTCCGTTGCGGACCCACCAGTCCATGTGGTGAAGCTCGGTGTACCTGACTGGCATCGTGCACCCTGGCCATGCGCACCCTCCGTCGCGGGTGGTGATGACCCGGCGTTGGTGCCCGTGGAACAACCGGACCTCGTGCCCGGCGTCCAGGACCTGGCTTCGTGCGTCGATGACCATGCGCGTGATCTCACAATCACACGCCAGGGCCGCCAGCTCAGACGCCGGCCAGACGATCCCGTCGATGTCACGCACCGGTTCGTGCCCGTCGAGCGCAGCGACCACCGCGGCGGTCGACCCGGCCCCAGGGCTGGTCGTAGCGTCGTCGTCGGTGTGTTGTTGGCGCAGCCCGGCCCATGTGTCCTCGGAGACGACAAGTGCGATGTGGGGGCGTTCTGCTGACAGGCGTTCTGGTGGGGTGTCCACAGAGTATTGGGCCAACGCGACCAGGGCGTCAGCGTCACGTTCTTGCCTGGTGCGGGTGT
>WRCL01000054.1 GCA_009783975.1 Micrococcales bacterium | reverse complement strand
GACGGAACTGTGTTCTGCGACGAACAACCACACCGACCACCCGACCACGGGACAGCCCTGCCCAACGCCGGGCAGCCAGAACCAGCTCACCACGACGCGGCCTTCGCGGACCAGGCAAGAATGAGGCACACGCACCCAGACACACGCGGGTCAGCCCTGCCCGACGCCGGGCAACCAGAACCAGCTCACCACGACGCGGCCTTCGCGGACCAGGCAAGAATGGGGCACACGCACCCAGACACACGCGGCTCAGCCTCGCCCAGGACCGGGCAACCAAATCCAGCCTTCGTGAACCAGGCAGGAATGGGGCACCCGCACCCAGACACGCATGGGTCAGCCCTGCCCGACGCTGGGCAGCCAACCCGACCAACTTCTCCGCGCGACGAGCGTGGTGCGCACGACCACGCGGCGGCTGTCCGGACCGAGCGGCGAGGTCGACCTTTTCAGCCTGTCTCGACGGACTCTGTTTTGTTCTGACTGAGCAGAGGTCGGCCCGGCGTTCAGATGAGGTCAAGGCCATCGCCAGTGTGCCCCATCCCCGCGCAATTGCTGCTCACTGAGCAGACCTGGCCACGGCGAGGAACGCGTCGACGTCGGCTTCGGTGGTGTCCCAGGCGCACATGAGGCGGACCTGGGAGCCGTCGGGGGTCCAGTCGTAGAACATCCAGTGCTCGCGCAGACGTGCTGTGGTCGCGGGGGGGATCTGGGCGAACACAGCGTTGGCCTGCACCGCGGTGGTGACCGGCACACCCAGAGCTGCCAGGCCCTCGGCGAGGCGGGTCGCCATGGTGTTGGCCTGTGTGGCGCACTGACGCCACAGGTCGGTGCCGTACAGGGCGAGGACCTGGGCGGCGGCGAACCGGGCTTTGCTCGACAGCTGGGCGTCCATCTTGCGCACGTGCTCGATACCGTCGGTCGAGCCGGGGTTGAGCACGACGACGACCTCAGCGGCGAACGCGCCGTTCTTCGTCGCACCCAAGGTGACGACGTCGACGCCGACATCGGTGGTGAGCGCGCGCAGAGGGACGCCCAGGTGTGCTGCGGCGTTGGCCAGACGTGCACCGTCGACGTACAGGCGCAGGCCGGCGTCGTGGGCGATCTGCGCCAGCTCGGCGGTCTCGGTCGGGGTGTAGACGGTCCCGAGCTCGGTGGACTGTGAGATCGCCACAGTCGTCGGCTGGGGGTGGTGCACGGCACGGCCGACCGTCGCGGCCTGCGCCAACGCGTCGGGGTCCAGCTTGCCGTCCTCGGTGGGCACCGTGAGCAGCTTGAGCCCGGCGACGCGTTCAGGTGCCCCAGCCTCGTCGGTGTGGACGTGGGACGTCGCCGCGGTGACGACCGACCCCCAGCGCGGGGTCATCGCCGACAGTGCCACGACGTTCGCGCCGGTCCCGCAGAACACCGGGTACGCGTGGGCTGACGGGCCAAAATGCTCGGCGACGACCTCGGCGAGCCTGGCCGTGTACGGGTCGTCGCCGTAGGAGTGCACATGGCCGCCGTTGGCTTCGACGAGCGCGTCGAGCACCGCCGGGTGCACCCCTGCGTGGTTGTCGGAGCCGAAGTCGCGGTGGGACGGGTTGTGCAGACGCATACGCACAGTGTGCCGTGCGGCGGGCGTCAGGCTTTCCAGGACGCGACAAGCGCGGCGGCCTGCGCGGCGGTGAGCAGGTCCCGGCGAGCGTCTGCCTTCTTGTACTCGTACGCGTCGCCGAACTCGACGGTCGAGCAGTACGGCAGGTCGTAGTAGCACAGCGTCGTGTACATCGGGTTGCTCGGTGTGGTGCTGATCTCAAAGCTCGGCCCACGCGGGTTGTCAGGGTCGGCGGTGAACGACCAGCTCCCGCTGTTCTTGATCATGGAACCCGCGCCCAGGGCCGTGCTGTCGACGTTCTCCCACGCCTTGGCACCGGCGGCGGCGCTCGGCCACAAGCTGAGGTACAAGGTCGCGTTGATCCCGGGCCAGGTGCAGCGGTAGACCTCTTTCGCGCCGACCGCCCAGTGCTTGGAAGCGTCGGCTGTCGAGCAGGTCGGGTTGCCTGTGAGCGGGAACGCAGCCTTCGCTGCGGCCAGCCCGGTGAACGGCGGGTAGTCCGGTTCGGGGTCGTCCGGTTCAGGGTCGGGGGTCGGTGACGGGGCGCTCGGGCGTGCCGTCGCGGTCGTTGATGAGGTCCCTGATGGCTTGGCGGCTGGGGTGCCCGGGCGCGACCCCAGCGCGAACCACAGCCCAGCGACGACGATCACGACGAGCAGCACAACACCTGTGGCGACGACAGCCAGGGCCTTGGTGTTCGTGCCCGACGGGGCCTGTTCGTCCCACGGTCGTGCGTCTTGGACGCCTGAGCCCACGCTGGGTGCGTACCTGGTGGTCTGGGCGCCGGTCTGGAAGCCCGCGAGGCGCGAACGCAGCTGCTCAGCCTCCGCCCGGGCCGCACCGGGGCGCGTGCCGTACACAGGCGCACCTGCGTACGACGCGACCTGTCCGGTGCTGTACGGGGGTTGGCCTGGGTGCGTGAACGTCGGGGCCGGGCCAGGTGTGAGCACGCTGGTCGTCGACGCAGGAGGCGGCAGCGTCCCGGTCGACCCGGCGAGCCGGGCCAGGTGCGCCACGGCGAGCGACAGGTCCAGCCGTGCGGCAGGGTCACGGTGGCACAACCCCTGTGCCACGGCGACCAGCTGTGGGCCTCCAGGTGTTGGCGGCAGCTCGCCCATCGGGCCTGGAGCGTGGCCGGTGAGCATCCACACCAGGAGCGAACCGAGGTACCACGCGTCGGTGTACCGTCCGACGGCGGTGTTGCCCAGCAGCATCTCCGGCGGCAAGGAGAACCCGCGGTTGCCGACCATCTGGGTGTGGGTGGAGGTGCGGTCAGCAGCGACCGTGTGGGCGATACCCCAGTCAGCGAGCAGCAGCCGGCCTGTCTCGTCGACCAGGACGTTGGCCGGGGTGATGTCGCGGTGGACGATGTTGAGGTTGTCGTGCACAGCGCGGACCGTGGCCATGACCGGCAGCAACGCCGAGACCACAGCGCGCGGGCCGCGGGCCGCGGCGCCCAGGTCGTGGCAGTGGTCGGCGAGGTTGCGCGGGCACCAAGCCATGGTGTCACACCACAGCTCGTGCTCGGTGACCGGACCAGTGCTGCCCAGCTCGGTGCTTGGCACCCCCACGACGAACGACTCGAGCACCGGCAGCACCGCCGGGTACGTCGCGGGGTCGGCCCGGGCAGCCTCGGCGACGGTGAGCATCGCGACGAGACGTTCCATCTGCCGGGCTTTTTCCTGCTCGGAGGAGACCGCCTGCACCCGCAGGGCCAGCGACGGACCGTCATGGCCGTGCGGCACAGCCCGTGCGACCGCCGCCTGCCCCCCGTGAGCCACCGGCAGCATCACCTGCACCGGGCGCGAGTCGACGACCGTCGACATCCGCAGCAGCCCCGACGTGCTCAGGCGCACCACCGACCCGGCGACGACAGTCCCAGCACGGTTCTGCAGCCACCGCGAGAGGACATCACCGGACAGCACCTTTGCACTATATGTCACCCTCTGGCACCGTCGAGTCACTTTTGGCCAGGTGCGGACGTTCGTGGTCCGGGTCGCTAGGCTGTGCCGGTGGTGAAGTCGCGGTCTGTGGTGCAGGCGAAGAAGCTTCTTGTCGGATACGGCGGGGCGCCGGTGTGCGCGCCGGTGTCGTTCAACTTGCCCGAGGGCAGAGCGTTGGCCCTCGTCGGCGCCAACGGCGCAGGCAAGTCGACGGTGCTGCGCGCGGTCATCGGGCTCGTCGACGTCGCTGGCGGGGCCCTGACGGTGCTCGGTGCTGCGCCCGACGAACGGTCGGTGGAGTTCCGTGCGAAGGTCTCCAGCGTCCTGGACGACGACGCGTACTTCCCAGGGCTGACCGTCGCCGAGCACCTGTACCTCACAGCCCGCGGGCACGGGATGCTGGGGTCACGTGAGCTCGTTGCTGAGCTGCTCGAGGAGTTCGGGCTGGCTGAGCACGCCAAGTCGCTGCCCACAGCGCTGTCGTCAGGCCAACGACGACGGTTGCTGCTCGCGGCGGGGTTCGTGCGTCCGCGGACGTTGCTCGTCCTGGACGAACCTGAGCAGCGCCTGGACCTGCGGATGCGCGAAGACCTCGCCGACCGTCTCAACGCAGAAAAAGAGGCCGGCGGCACGGTGCTGTTCGCCACGCACGACCCGGCCTTGGTGCGCAGCGTCGCCGACCGTGCGGTGTTCGTCGCCGACGACGCCTCACCTCTGCTCATGCCCGACGAGGCAGCCGAACGTATCGAGGCGGAACCGTGAGCACCCACGAGTGGGACGACGAGACACCTGACCCCGTCGACCTCGACGGTTGCCCCGCCGTCGCCGAGGCTGAGCTTGGCGACGTCCCGCGTTCAGGTGCGATCCGCCGCTACACCCGCGACGCGACGAAACAACGCGCCGGGGCACGCCTGGGCTCGTTGCTGTCAGACGTGTACTACTCGGTGACGGTGCTCGCGATCGGTGTCGCCGTGGCGGCTGGTGTCGTGCAGCAGGTGGGCCAGTCGACACCGACGGTCACCCGCGCCGGGGGCTCTGACCTCATGCCGACGATCGTCGGGGTGCTCATCGGGGCGCTGGCGGCCACAGTCGTGTCGCTCGCCGGCCGTCTTGGCCCCGTCGGGGCTGGCGGCGCCGAAGCGGCCTGGTGGCTGGGCCTGCCGGTCGACCGCAAAGGTCTGCTGCGCCCCACGGCCCGGCGGTTGCCGCTTGCCGCGGCCGGGGTTGGTGCGCTCGTCCTGGCCCTGCTCGACGGTGGGCTGCTCGACGACACCGTGGCACGTGCGGTCCGCGCTGGTGCGACCGGGGCCCTGGCTGCGGCGACGATCGTCCTGGTCATGTCTGTGGCACAGTCGCTGGGTGCCTCGCGGCGCGTCGGCGCGCTCACCGGCGACCTCATGCTCGTCGTCGTCCCTGTTGGGCTCGGCGTCGCCGCGTGGCAAGGCCTGACACCCGACAAGCTCCCGGTGCCCTCGTGGCCGGTGCTCGCGGCGGTCGCGCTCGTCGTCGTCGCCCTGGCATGGCTCACCGACGCCCGGCTCGGACGGATCCGTGCGTCGTCGCTGCGTGAGAGCGGGTCGGTGGCCGCCCAGGCTGTTGGTGCCATGGTCTCCATGGACTCACGTGAGCTGGGCCGGGCACTGTCGGACGGCGCTGCCCCCGCGGCGCGGCGCTGGGTCTCGCGCCTGCGCACAGCGCGCGGACCGGCCAGCGCCCTGGTGACCGCTGACCTGGTGCTGCTGCGCCGCTCGGTGCGCCACCTCGTGCAGGTGCTTCTGGCCATGGCGGTGCCGGTCCTGGCCACAGTGGTGCCTGAGCTGTCCGGGCAGGGCCCGGTGCTGCTCGCGGTCCTCATCGGCGGGTACGTCGCCGCGAGCGCGTCGGCCGAAGGGTCGCGATGTGCCGAGATGGCCCCGATCCTCGACCGGTTGTTGCCGCTGGAGCCGACGACGGCCCGTCGCGCCCGTATGGCTGTGCCCGGGATCGTCATGCTCGTGTGGGCTGGCGTGGTGTTCATGGCGGTCGGGTCATGGTTGGGCGACCCGGCGGGGTGGTTCGTCATCGGGATGGCCGGGGTGCCGGCGTGGGCTGCTGCGGCTGTGCGTGCCGCGTACCGCCCGGCACCCGACTGGGGTTCGAGCTTGGTGTCCACCCCGTTCGGAGCGGTGCCCGCCGGGGTCGGTGCGGTCCTGGCGCGCGGCCCTGACATTGTCGTGCTCGGCCTGTTGCCCACATGGATCGCCCTGGTGCTCGGCAACGCGAGCCAGACCCTGGGGATCATCCAGATCGGCACGTCGTTCATCGCGATCCTCGTCGCCTCGTCGACATCGACCAAGACGTTGTCAGAACGGATGCTCGACGCCCAGAAAGAAGCCGAGAAACAGCGCGAAGCGGCGGCTGCGGGCCGGTGACACGGATCGTCGCGGGCACCTACGGGGGCCGGACCCTGGCAGTTCCGCCACGCGGCACCCGTCCGACGAGCGAACGCGTCCGCGAAGCGGTGTTCTCCCGCCTGGAGCACACCGGTGCCATCGACGGCGCCAGTGTGCTCGACCTGTACGCCGGGTCTGGCGCGCTCGGACTAGAAGCAGTCAGCCGCGGCGCAGCCAGCGCCGTCCTCGTCGACGCCGACGCCAGCGCAGCTCGTGTGTGCCGGGCCAACGTCGCGGCGCTGGGTGTCGCCGACCGCGTCACGGTCGTCCACACCCCCGTCGAGCGGTACCTCGCGACCGTTGCCCCCGCCGACCTCGTCCTCGCCGACCCCCCGTACGCCCTGGACGTCTGCGCCGTCCTGGCAGCCATCGCCGTCGTCGTCGCCCCCGGAGGCACCGTCGTCGTCGAACGCCCCACCCGCGCTGCCCCCCTCGTGTGGCCCGACCCCCTCACCCCCGACGACGACCGCCGCTACGGCCAGACCCACGTGTGGACCGCCCGACGCACGTAGCACCATCAGCGAGCCCGACCGGTGACGCGGGCAGTCGACATCGACTTGACCGCATCGACCGTGCCCCCTACCCGGCCGGTCTGGTCGATGAGGTGCACCGGACCCTCGGGCTCCTGACCGGCGGAAGATAGGTTCTGGCTGGCGCCGAGATCGATGTCTCGGCGCTCGGCCAGTTCTCGGTGCTACTCGCAGGCCTGCGGGTCGAAGTGCAGCGACAGTGCAGGATCGACGAGTGCGGTCGTCCCGCAGCCGTTCTGGGTCTTTCCGAACTCCAGCGACAGGTCGCTCGTCGGCACCTGCGGGATGGGTGTGTCGAGGTGGACCGAGACTGTCCGGTCCCCGTCGAACGTCCAGGTGCCCGTACCTTCGACACGCGAGTCGTCGACACTCCAGCTCATGGCGCCGTTGTCATAGAAGTCGAGGGTGATCCACTCAGGCTCCCCGTTGTGGTCCCACAAGACCTCGCACAAGAGCACCTCGGTCAGCTGGTCGCATGTGGTGATGGCAACCACGGGTTCGGTGGGCGCGACCGGCGGCGTCGCGTCGTCGGACGGGCTGGCCGGATCGGCACCGTCGTCGCACCCAGCCAGGCACAGCGTCAGCACAACGGCAGCGCTGAACAGGGTCGTGAGGTGGGTCGGGCGTCGCATGGTGGTCTCCTGTGTGGCGTACAGCGAGCCCTCGTGGCTCGTACCCCATCAGAGCCTGCTGACACAGGTGGTGTTCCGCCCCGTATGGGTGATTCGCCGCTCTGCTGTGTTACGAGAACTCCAGCTCGTGTTTGAGCAGCGAGAGAACGGGGACGGACAGGCACCTGCCGAGCATCCAGTAGCCGAGCACTGTGTACACCGTGGCGAGCACAGCACCCATGACGACGACGCTCGGCACTGCGTACCACCAGTGCGGCCCGAGTACCGCGACAGACCCGGCCAGCATGAGCACCGTCGCCGGCACCGCCGCCCGCACGAGCACACGAAGTATCCGAGCCCGGTACCGTGACGCGATGAGAGACCGCTTGTAGCCGTGGTGCAGAAGAACGCCCATGTCGCGTCGTGCCAGCCTCAGGTAGGACCGGCCGTTGACCAAGATGAGTGTGGTCCCGCCGATCAGCGTGAGCACGACGATCCCGATCGCGACATAGGTGGCTGTGCTGGCCGTCCCAGCGAGGTTGTCGAACGCCTTCAGCGCATAGGAGACGTCGAACCCGCCAGCCTCGATCGCCTCGGCCGCGGGGACGACGTCCGACAGGGAGTCCACGTGCACGAAGATCGAATTCACCACGGAGATCCCGGAGAGGTCGGCACCGGCATCATGGTCGTCGACGAATTCGGCCCAGCTGACGCCCAGTGAGGTCGACACGATGTCCGAAAATGTCTCTGCGTCCACGGCGAGCGACATAGAGTTGCGCGGGGCGAACACGTCGAGCGGTACTTTTGACGACGGCGGGTGAATGACCACCGGACGGTCCACGTACTGGTCTGCGGAGAAACCACCGCCTTGAGCCGTGATGACCGGGACCTGAAGGACGGCTGAGCCCTGCGGGCCAGGTGAGACCACGCTGTCGCCGGAGGGCACCGTTTCGCCGAGGAGCCAGGAGAGGTCTGAACCGATGAAGCCCTCCACAAAATACGACTCCCCATTGTCAGCGCTGATCCCGAATGGGAGTGCGGCATATATGACGCCGGACACCCGGTGCTTCGAGGAGGACTGTGCGGCGTCGACAACCGTATCCAAGTCCGAGAAATTGAGCGAACGGACGTCACTTTCCCCTGAATGGTATGTGACCTGGATGATGTGGACGTTACGGTTGTCGGCCAGGTGACGCCTGATCTGGGCCTGCTGCGCCTCGACGAACAGCAGTACCAGCACGACGAGGAGGAGAGTCGAGGCAAAGAGCACCGAGACGGCTCGCAGATACCGCGACGAACGACCCGCAGCGAGGTCGACGGAGGATTTGTCAGCGGCCACCGAGCTCTCCTTCCGTGAGCTGCAGCACAGATAGGTCTGACAATTCTTGCCTGAGATACTCGTCGTGGCTGACGATGATACACAGCCGAGAATCGAACACTCGGTCTATCAGGTGAACAACTTCTCTTCGCGCCTCACTGTCGAGGGAGGTGGTCGGTTCGTCCAGCAGCACGACCGGCG
>WRCL01000053.1 GCA_009783975.1 Micrococcales bacterium | reverse complement strand
GCGGTCCAGCTGTCGGCGCAACCGGTGGGCGAGCACCGCCAGCTCTTTGCCCAGGGTTGTGGGGGTGGCTGGCTGGCCGTGGGTCAACGCCAGCATCGGTGTGGCGCGGTGCTCGTCGGCCATCGTCGCCACCTCGCCGACCAGCGCGCGCGCAGCAGGCATCCACACATCGCGCACCGCCCCACGCACCATGAGCGCGTAACTGAGGTTGTTGACGTCTTCGCTGGTCAAAGCGAAGTGCACCAGCTCAGACGCCCCCGGCAGCACACTGCCGGCCGGTGCCCGCTCCAGCCGACGCTTGAGGAAGTACTCCACAGCCTTGACGTCGTGGACAGTCGTACGCTCGATCGTCGCCAGCTCGGCGATCTGGTCAGCACCGAACGTGTCGACCACCTCGCGCAAGTACTCCTGGTCGTCGGCGCTCAGCACCGGCGCCCCCGGCACCGCCCCCGTCCTGGTCAGGTGGATCAGCCACTCCACCTCCACGTGCAACCGCTCCCGGTTGAGCGCCGCATCGCTCAGGTAGTCCACCAACGCCGCCACGACAGGCCGGTACCGCCCGTCCAACGGCCCCAACGCCACAGCAGGAACAACATCAGCCAACGTCACACGAGACATACCCCCATCATGGCGCACCTGGCCCCCAGACAGTCTCCAAGGACCCTGCCGACGCCGCTGCTTGGTCACATACCTGGGCGAACAGGCCAAAGGGCCGGCCGCACGCCTCGAGTGACTTGCTCTTCCCTAAGAGGTGAAGGATCATTAACCTGTTATGCGAACTTCACCTCCAGCCCTCTTGCCGATCCTGCGTTCGCAGGTCCAAGGCGACCTGCTCGCGGTCACCTACCTCAACCCCGACGAAGAGTTCTCGCTCACTGCGCTCGCCACGACGGTCGGCGCCTCGGTCAAGGCAGTGCACCAAGAGGTCAACCGGCTGGTCCAGGCAGGTTTGTTGCGCGACCGGCGGATGGGCCAGATGCGCCTGGTACGCGCCGAGACCGACTCGCTGCTGTGCCGTCCTCTGACCGACCTGCTCGCCGTCACCTATGGTCCCCTGCCTGTCCTGGCTGGGGCCTTGGCGCCGGTCGTCGGCATCGAGCAGGCGTTCATCTACGGATCGTGGGCTGCGCGGTACACCGGGCAGCCTGGCCCACCCCCCGGTGACGTCGATGTGCTGGTCATCGGATCAGCCGACCTCGACGACCTCGACCTGCGTGCCGAACAGGCCCGTCAGACCCTGCGCCGCGACGTGTCGGTCCACCAGCTGCACCCGGACACCTGGAAGGCTGGGAACGACCCATTCGTCACAACTGTCCGTTCCAGGCCGCTCATCGAGCTGCCCATCGGGCCAACGCAGGAGGCACCCCATGAGATGGGAACAAGGCCGCGCCCAGATCGACGAGATGATCGCACAGGGCTTGGTCGAAACGGTCGCTCCCAGCCGTGAGCACGCGGACCGCTTGCTTGTCCAGGCAGCTCGGCACCTGGCCAACGCGCAGGCGTCAGCGCACGACGACCCTGAAGGCGCCTATGGGACCCTGTACGACGCTGGTCGCAAGGCATTGTGGGCCATCCTGGCCAACCAAGGGCTGCGCCCCACCACCCGCGGCGGCCACATCGCAGCCTACGACGTTGTCTGCGCTCAGCTTGACCCGCCACTGGGCTCCCAGCTTCGCCCGTTCGACCGGATGCGCCGCCAACGCAACATCGCCGAGTACCCCACACCCGACACCCCAGACCTCAGCGCCGAAGCGGTCCTGGCCGACGTCCCCAAGATCCAGACCATCGTCGAGATCGCCGAACGCGTCCTGGACGACATGTCCGTCTACTGACCCTGGATCCGCGCTCTCTGCCAGACAGGTGCGTCGGTCCAGGCGGAATCCGTGATGGTGATGCCAGCGCTGGGAGCGCTACGGCGGCTGACAGTGGCAAGGTTGGACGCGAGCACCGACAGCGTGAGGAGAGGACCGGATGACCTACCGACCGTTCCCGTCGTTCGCGCAGTGGCGGCCGGAGCTCGACCTGTCTCTGGTTGATCGTTACGCCGCACGTATGCACGCCGCGAAACAGGGTGCGTCGTCGCAGAGCCTGGACGCGGCGCTGACGGTGGTGCTGCGTTCGGCAGCGGTCGACACCGGAGCCATCGAAGGTCTGTACACCACGGACAGAGGTTTCACCCGGACTGTCGCGACCCAGGCGGCTGCCTGGGAGCTGGCGGCCGACGAGAAAGGCGCGCACGTCCGCCAGGCCATCGCCGACGCCATCGCCGGCTACGAACAGGTGATGGACGCGGTGACCGGCTCGCACCTGCCCGACATCACCCAGGCGTGGATCCGGCACTTGCACTCGACGATGCTGGCCAGCCAGGAGACCTACCGTGTCTTCGTCCCTGCGCTTGGCGGGTTCCAGGACCAGCCGCTGCCCAAAGGCGCCTACAAGTCGATGCCCAACAACCCGACCAGGCGCGACACCGGGCAGGTCCACGACTACGCCCCACCGTCTGACACTCCCGCTGAGATGGCGCGCCTGGTCGACGAGCTCGCCGCCCCCGCGTTCTGCGACGCCCATCCCGTCCTCCAGGCGTGCTATGCCCACTACGCCTTCGTCTGCGTCCACCCGTTCGCCGACGGCAACGGTCGTGTCGCCCGCGCCCTGGCCAGCGTCTACCTGTACCGCAACCCCGGCGTCCCGTTCCTGGTCTTCGCTGACCAGCGCGACACCTACCTCGACGGCCTGGAAGCTGCCGACACGGGAGACAGCAGACCCTTCGTGGAGTTCGCCGTCCAGCGCGTCATCGACACGGTCAACCTGGTCGAGCAGTCGATCGCCGCCGCTGGTCCAGAACCAGACACCAACGGGCTCGCCGAATGGGCCGAGAAACTGCCGGACGCCGACGAGCCCATCGCGGCGGGCCAGAGGCTGGCGCAGCTGTGCCTGCCACGTTTGCGCGCCGCGGTCACGGCGCTGCTCCCGCCTGGTGTCGACGTCGATGTGGTCCTCTCGTCCACCGGAGAAGGCCCAGACCATGTTCCAGATGGATACGAGTGCTGGAACTCGTTCCGTGCAAGCGTCCCTGGAGGATTGGTGCGCTGTTACCACGTGGCAGCAGCCGACCGAGAGGGTCAGGCGAGCGCCGACGCCGCGCGTATACCCAGCCTCCTGCTGCTGGACGACGAAGGAGCGACCCACGCCGAGGTCTGGCTGCGCGAGCTGGAACCAGTGGTGAGCAAAGCCCTCGAGCTGCGCCTGGACGCCTGGGCACGAGCCGCCGCCCACGGGTTCGTGCAGCGCCTCGCCGCAGACGTCCGCGACGCCGAGCCCTCCGGCACCTGATCAGCCTCAGCCTCTGCCGGACACGTCGGAGCCACGGCTGTTGTGACCGCGACCCCACACTGCTCACCATCGTCCGCCAAGGTTCGATGGCGGTTGCCAGGCGGGTCCTCGGGCGTCAGCGCCAAGACCATGCATGAGACCGCCCGCCGGTTGGTGCGGTCCCGCTCAGGAGGATGTGGAGAAGGGCTCAGACCAGATGGGCACCCACTGTTCTGATGCGCCGGTCCGGGTGACACTGATGTGGACCTGGTCGACGCCGGTGGTCTTGACGGTGGCGAGCAGGTGTGTGTCCGGGTCGTACGGCGAGGACCAGTTCAGGCGGGTGTCGTGGACCCACAGGACGTCTGTCAGCACGCGACGGGCGAACCTGCGCAGCAGCGTGGTCCGGTCGGCGAACCCGACCAGGCGGCACAGCTCGCGGTAGCAGCCTTCGATGTCGGCAGAGTTGTGTCGCACCAGCGGCGCGACTGGCATTCCGAGGATCACGAACAGCATGAGGTCGAGCTGGTTCCACACGGTCTCGCCGGGTTGGTAGCGCAACCCCCAACCCGTCCGGCGGTCCGGCATCCACTGGAACCACTGATCAACTGGCAGCACCTCCAGGAGCAGGCGGTTGATCTGGTCGAATGGTGCGTGATGTGAGACCACCCAGACTTGTGGCGAGGGGATCCACGAGTGTTGCCGACCGGTGAGCAGCACCGTGATACCGAGCTGGCGCAGCAACCACACAGTGCGTTCAGGTGGTGACCAGCCGACGAACTGCTCTACCCGGGCACGCAGAGCGTCGCGGATCGTGCTGAGGAACGCCGTCGTCTCGTCCGGCGCCGCGTTGTCGGCCACCTGAGCGATCTGCTGACCGTCGATGGTGCACACAAGCACACCTTGAGCGATCCGGTGCCGTACCCGCAGGTTCGGTACGACGAGCGCCAGGTCGCAGCGCAACGGCTGCTGGGCAGTGCGGCGCAGACGCTCGTCAGACGGATAGCGGTCGAAGTGTGGTGGCAGTTGGGGAAACGCATCGTCGCAGGCAGCCAAGAGCGCGAGGCCAAGCGCCTCAGGCTGGGGACTGACAGACCGCCGGTCCCCACCCCGGGACCGACGCAGGTTCCCCGACCTGCGCCAGACCTGGCTGTGGTACCAACGGGCCTGGAACGCGTGGCGTTGTTGTGCGCTCTGGGCGCTGGCAGCCTTGCGGCGCCGTGTGGATCGCGACATGTTCCTCACCAGCTCGTCGGGGAGTAGTCCTTGAGGAAGATCCCTGTGGGCGGGCTCTCAGCGTCACGCCAGGCGAAGACGGGGTGGGTGATGCGCGCGGCGGCGTCGACCATGTCCAGCGGCAGCTCGCGGCGCGGCGCCCGGTGGTCGTCGGGGAACTGGTCAGAAACCCAGCCGGGGTCCACGCTGTACACAAAGATCCCCGACTTTCGGTACTCGCCGGCCAGCGTCTTGGTCATCATGTTCAGCGCCGCTTTTCCCATGTTTGTGTGCGGGTGCTTCGGGGACTTCTTGGCGATGGAGAACTTGCCCTCCAGAGACGAGACGTTGATGACGAACCGGTTGGGGTGCTCGCTGGCCTCCAGCAGCGGTTTGAGAGTCGTGGCCAGCAGGTACGGGGCGGTGACGTTGATGAGCTGGGTCTCCAGCAGCTCGCGGACGTCAACCTGGGTGCTGTGCTTGGTCCACGCGTTGCGCCCGTTGCTCGACAGCGTCAACGAACCCCCGACCACCAGCTCGCCAGGGACTGTCGGGGCCATGACCGCCAGCCCTGCCGGCGTGGGCGGGCCGTCGCTGGCGGGCGCCTGGGTCAGCGCCCGGCGCGACAGGTCCGCTTCGGCGGCGTACCACCGCTGGGTCGCACCGTCGTCGACGACGGTCTGCGCGGCATTGTTGACCAGCACGTCCAGGGCGGGAACGGTCTGGTAGACCTGCTCGACGAACACGTCCAACCGGTCCACGCGCAACAGGTCCAGCCCGAACAGGTGCAACCGGTGGGCCCAGTCGCCGACGTCTGGTTCGGCGGCGTACGCGGCCCAGGCGGACCGCGGGAACCGGGAGGTGGCCAGCACCGTGGCCCCGTTGCGCAGCAGCCGCACGGCGGTGTGGTAGCCGATCTTGGTGCGCGCCCCGGTGACCAGGGCGGTGTACCCCTCCAGGTCGACCCGCTGGTCACGGTGTGCCAGGTTCACCACCGCGCAGTCACCGCACAGCATCGGGTACTGCGCGTGGGCCTGGCCGACCGGCCCGCGGCACACGTAGCACCTGCGCACCGTCACCACCCGAAGAGACGTCGAGATTTGGCCTAGAAAGACGTCGAGCGCGGTTTCCCGCGCTTTCTCCCGCTTATGAGGCGGGCGCTTTTCCTGCCAACTCCGGAAACCGGAGGGCAGTTGATATAAGCTACGACGCTGCGTCGCGAGATCGGCTCGCACCTCCCCAAGGGCTATGGGGTGTTCTGGTTGAACTATTCCGCGTGGCGATCCTACCAGAGCCTGGAGTCGACCTTGTGTCTCGTCAGGACTGCGTCCGCCAAGGAGGCCGCCGTCGTCATCTGCGACATGGGCCTGAGCAAGGTGGACCCCAGTTCCCTCACCGCCGTCGCTGTGAGGTGGACTCCCACCGCGCCCGGGTGACCCTCCGGTTGATCCCCCAGGACTATCGATGGGCGTCGCTCTCGGCACCTACGCTAGATACATGGCACCGGAGGTCGCGGAGGTTGAGAGGGCGCTTCTCGCGTTGGCTCCACGAGATCGTGCTGCCGTCGTCCACCACGCCCTGCTCAGCCTCGACAGCGAGGAAGCTGAGATCGACCAGGGCGCAGTGGATGCAGCGCGGCGTGACGAGCTCTGTCGCCGCATCGAGGACATCGAGAGCGGACGTGTCACGCTGGTCAGTGGCGAGGAGTCCAAGGCCCGGGTCCGCGCGCTCCTGGCTGACCTGCACCAGTGACCGCCCAGCACAGCGAGCACCCGGAAGCTACGACGGAGTACAGAACCACCCAGCCGTAGATCGCGCGGCGAGCCGCACCAGATCAGCACACAAAAATTTTGCGCGCTAGACGCTGTAAGCGATAGGATTCTTTGCATAGGAGGTGTGGTGAAGAACCGGACGCCCGCAGCTGCCAGGCGTGCGCTGGCTGACCTTGGCGAGCACCTGCGCACGTGGCGGCGTCTCAACGGCGTCACACAACAGCTGCTGGCTGAGCGGGCGGGGGTGTCCGTGCCGACGCTGCGGGCGCTGGAGTCGGGCGCCTCGGTGAGTACCGACACCCTCGTCCGGGTCCTGCGAGCCCTGGGGGTCCTCGACACCGTCGTGGATGCTGCTGACCCTATGAACAGCGATGTCGGGCGCCTGCGCGCTGGGCAGCACCTGCCTGAGCGGGTCCGTCTTGCGAGGCCGCGATGACCAGGGTTGTCACTGTCCGGGTCGTCCTGCCCGCCGGGGATGAGGTTGACGTCGGGACGCTGCGCCTGTCTGCGGCACGCGGCCACGAGAGTGCTGTGTTCACCTACGCCGACACGTACCTGGCCGACCCCCGGGCTTACCCGATCGATCCGGCCTTGCCGCTGCGCACCGGTCCGTTTCCCAGCGGCGAGCGGGGCCTGTTCGCCGCCATGGCTGACGGCGCCCCGGACCGGTGGGGCCAGAACCTCTTGCGGCGCGGCGAACGGGCGCGGGCGCGCGAGGAGCAACGCACCCCGTGCACGCTGGGCCCCTCGGACTTCCTGCTTGGTGTGCACGACGAGCTGCGCCAAGGAGCGCTGCGCTACCTCGACGCGGCCGGCCAGTACCTGGCTGGCTCGGAACGTGGCGTTCCACGTCCGGTCGACCTGCCACGGCTGCTTGCGCTCACCGACCGGATGCTGCGTGAACCGTCCTTGGACGCCGACATCCGGGACCTTGTCGACGCTGGCGGGTCCACAGATGATGAGGGCATGATAGCCTCGATCACCGCTCGACGAGCTGGGTGCAGCCCATCGCACGACCTGCGGGTTTGCGACCACTGCTACGATCGGTATCCGGCTCTGGGTGGATGACAGCGGAAGGAATACGGAGATGAGCAGTGAGTTCGACCAGCTGGTCGATGCCATTGCCGACGCTGCTCGCAAGACATTCCTCGACCTGTTCAGCAATGGTGAGACCTTCTACTACGCCGGGCTCAACATTTTCGAGGGAGTCTGCCCTCCCACGGCCTGCGCCTGGTCGTATGAAGCCTTAGAGCGTGTGGCTCCCAGCGATCGGCCATGGCTGAAATGGTCATACGCCGACTCGCCCTACGACTGTTTCAAGCACGAGGAGTATTTCGCTGAAGTCGACCGTCTGTTTTTCGCCAGGCCCGACCTGTGGGAAATGGGTGAGGCAGACTTCTATGCCGAGCTCACGCTCCGGGCGGAAACGATGGTTGCCGCGATGGCCCGGTTGGACGCAGAGGGCCTGTTCGCGCTCAACCAACCCAGAGCTGACATCGTCATCAACGTCGAGAGCCAGCCCCCAGACGCCATGAACCTCGGACACGCCCGACGGCTTAACCCTCCTGAGGCACTCACGGTGTGGCTCCACGAGGCGGACACCGGCGAGGTTGCGTCTGCCGAGGAGCCCCACGCGTAGGTCGGCACACCGCCCTGTAGAGCTCCCCAGCGCCGGATCGCGGGTCTAACCGTGGGTCGCACCGGCCAGTCCGAGGTCGACCCCAACATCCTCACTGCTGTCGCCGTGACCTCGCTGGGCTGGAGTCGCGCCGTGGAGGAAGCCGCCGTGCCAGCCTCGGCACATCTGTGACCTGGGAACCTCCAAGTACAACCCCCTCCGACTTGGAAGTTCTGCCCGAACTTCCAAGTCTGGTTGCATCCCACGCCCGAACTTCCAACTTTCCCGGGTTTCACTTGGAGGTTCCCAGGTCAGAGGCGGTAGCATTGGAGCATGGACGCGACCAGGTTTGTGGACTCCCCGTTCGGCGGACCTACCCGCGAACCGGGGAACCCGGCGGCGTTCACGTACTACCTGCCCAAACCTGTGCCGCGCCAGCTGGACCTGAGCCAGGCGGTCGTGGTCGCGCTGTCCGACGCCGACGCGGCTCTGGGGCACCTGCAGGGGCTGGGCACCTTGATCCAGGACCCGGGTCTGTTGATCGGGCCCTACCTGCGGCGTGAGGCGCTGGCGAGCTCACGGATCGAGGGAACCCAGGCGTCGTTGTCCGACGTGTTCACCGCTGAGGTGGACGAGGAGTCGTCCGGCGACGACGTCCGCGAGGTGCAGCGGTACCTGGCAGCGACACAGCTGGCGTACGAGCTGGCGCAGACCTTGCCGATCTCCCAGCGCCTGGTGCTGCAGGTGCACACCACGTTGTTGTCTGGGGTGCGCGGAGAGGAGAAGAGCCCAGGCGAGTACCGCCGGTCGCCGGTGT
>WRCL01000052.1 GCA_009783975.1 Micrococcales bacterium | reverse complement strand
GGTCAGCGCCGAGGCCCGGCAGTGCCGGCACGCGACCGGGCACGCCCGCGTCGTCTCCCAGAACACGAGCATCGGGCGTTGGCCGAAGTCGATCTTCGCCTGGCTTCCGCCGTGCTGGCGCGGACGGTGCTGCATCGTGCTCCTTCGTCGGGCTCGCCGGGGACCATGCGATGCTATGGCACTGCCAGGACAAGATGCACGCCGCCTGGCGCACCCGGCGGGCACGTCGCGGCGTTGCCGTCGTCGGCCTCACCTGGCAGTGCCATCACACACCCAGGCCCCGCTGGGCCTCGAACGAGCTGACACCGTTGGGGTCGGAGTAGGCGGTGACCGACAAGAACCGGCACGGCAGGCGCACGATCTCTTCAGGGCCGTGCGGGACCTCAGCGTCGAACTGCAAGGCATCACCTGGCCGTAACGTGAACCGCGACTCGTTGTGGATGTAGACCATGGTGCCCTCGAGCATGTAGACCAGCTCGGTGCCTGGGTGCTGGAACTGCGGGTACACGTCGGGGATCTGCGTGAGGGTGATGAGCACGGGGTCCATCTGGCGGCGCTGTCCGCGCAGGGAGCCGAGCATCTCGCAGTCGACGGGTCCGACGACTGTCCGTGCCCCGTGGCCTGAGGCCACGTACACCGCACCGCGGGCACCGTCGGCGCCGCGCAGCAACGCGGTGACCGGCACCTCCAAACCTGCGGCCAGGCGCGACAAGGTCGTCAGCGAGCACGATGTCTGCGCATTCTCGATCTTGGACAGCATTGCCTTGGACACGCCGACCCGTGCCGCCGCCTCGGCAACTGACAGACCTGCTGCCAGGCGGTGTGCACGGACCTGCCGTGCTATCGAGCGCTCCAGGTCCCCACGCGGGTCAGCGCCATTGCCAGATCTCACGGGGGACATCATGCCCTGTCCGCCAGGGTGACGAAAGCACACCTGCACCAGGCCATAGCCGGTTATCTCACCTGGGCGCCACCGCTGATCGGCTGTGGTCATCCATGGGGAAACCTATTGTCGGCCGGGCACCAACCACGGCTACCGTCGATAGGCGCCGCCCACCCTGCGGAAATCATCCATGATCTCGCTGTGTGGCGCAGCGAACCGCACATCTGGGCGGAGTCTGGGTGCACGCAGGCCAACCGGCTGCCGTGCCGGACGGTCACCGGCGGGCGATGCTCCGGGTCAGGGGGATGTCGGTGCCCGAAGCGGTGAACCGGACCCCACCGTCGACGACCTTCGCGCCGTTGAGGGCCACACCCTCGGGCATCCCTGACACAGGGATCGCCAACCTGTCCAGCCGGTTGCGCAGGTGTGACGGCAGCGCGCCGTAGTCGGTCGGCTGCCCAGCCAGGCTCGCCTGCCCCAGGTCCAGCTGGACAAGACCATCGTGCGTCGAGACGGTCCCGACGATCGCCAGCTCGCGGCCGTACAGGTCCGTCGTCACCACGAGGTGGTCGTCGTCGACCCGCAGGCCCAGGTCGCCGATCCCGGTGCGGGTGCGCAGCACCTTCTGCGCGGTGCTGACGTCGATCGTCGCGCTCACCGTCGCCGACCTCGCACGCGCCGGGCTCATCGTCACGTCGTGGGCGTCGACCTTGACGTCCGTCGCGCTCAGGCCGTCGAACACGACCTCGTCGGTGGTCCCGGTGACGTGCTTGAGCTTTCCGCTGAGCATCTGCGTGAGGAACGGGATGCCGTGGATCGTCACCGCCGGGTCGTCCATCCCAGCGAACGCTGCGGCGACCTGCGTGGCCACCTCTTGCTCGGCTTCGTGGCGCAGGTACTGGTCGCAGACGAACCCCACCCCGAGCAGCACAGCCACGACGGCGCCCACGACGATCCACACGGTCGCCGCCGCCCCCGACTCGCCGCGGGGTGCGGTCAGGTGTGCGCGGTGCGCTGTGGGACGGACGGTCACGCCGCCCACAGTACGTCGTCGGCGGGTGCGCACGACGCAGGATTTGGTGAAGATCTTGCACCGAGAGGCCTGGCCGTGGGCGATGATAGGGCGGTGCGCTGGTGGCCGTGGGTGGTGCTCGTCGTGTGTGTCGTCGTCGGGGTGGGGTTCCCGCGGTGGTCGGCGGCCCGTGACGCAGGGGACTACCCCGTCTCGGCATCTGACCTGGCCCACGCACGCGCGGTGCTGGACCAGCTCGGGGTTGAGCGGCCGCGACGGGTGCCTGGGTACGAACGGGCCCGTTTCGGACCGGCGTGGGCTGATGTGGACGCCAATGGTTGCGACACCCGCAACGACATCTTGGCCAGGGACCTGACCAACATCGACACCAAGGACGGGTGCGTCGTGCTGCGCGGGACGTTGCACGACCCGTACACCGGACGGCACATCGAGTTCGTCCGCGGACCGGGCTCGGCCGACGTCCAGATCGACCATGTCGTCGCCCTCGCCGACGCCTGGGCCAAAGGCGCCGACCGCTGGGACAGCACCAGACGCCTGGCCTTCGCCAACGACCCAGCGAACCTCTTGGCCGTCAGCGGGCCAGCCAACCAGGAAAAAGGTTCGTCCGACGCCGCAGGCTGGTTGCCCCAACGGTCGTACCGGTGCGTCTACGTCCTGCTCCAGGTCCGTGTGAAAGACGCCTACGGCCTGAGCGTCACCCCCCAAGAGAAGAGCGCGGTGTCCCGCGCCCTCAAAGGCTGCCACACCGCCCCCGCCCCGGCCGACGCCGCACCCAGCCCCGCATCGTCGCCCGGCACACCCCAGGGCCACCTGCGCCGCCGCCACCGGGGCTCGGCAGGCAGGGGTTGCACGTGCACCGTGTCCTGCGAGTGCCACGGGAGCGCCAAAACACCCAAAGCGCCGCCAAGGCCGGCTAGGCTCGCACGGTGACCTACACACTTGGCGACGAGGTCGACGGCTATGTGCTGACCAAGGATGGGTGGGTGCCTCGGCTCGACCTGGACACCAGCCTGTTCCGGCCCGGGCACGTGGTCAACGGGGCGCTGCTCACCGGTGGGTTGGTGTGGGAACCGATCCGCACCGCGCCAGCGCCGCCGTACCGGGTTGGTGATGTCGTCGAGGAGTACATCCTCGTGCCGTGCGGTGACTGGGTCCCGCTGGCCGGCCAGCTGCGCGACCAGCAAGGGGCGAAGGTCGCACCGGTCGTCATGCCCACCCAGAGCGCACAGCCGCGGCGCACCGCCAGCGCGCGGACGACCCAGACCCAGACCCGTCCCCACGTCGCCGACCGCCCCGTCCGCCAGGCGCAGACCCACACGACGCGCACACAGGCCCAGCCGCGCGCACAAGCCCAGCCTGGGAACGCACAACCGCAGTCGGCGTACGCACAACAGGTCCGCACCGCGTCCGGGCACCCGTTGCAGGCCCACGCCCCTGGGTACGCCCAGCCGTCCGGGCCTCAGTACCGCGTCGGGCAGGTCGTCGACGGCCACATCCTCACCGCTGAGCGCGGCTGGGTACGCCTGACCGAGAGCGCGCAGCCCACCTCGAACAACAAGGCCGCCGTGTGGTTCGTCGTCGTCGCGATCGTCGTCGTCGTGCTGCTGCGCGCCTTCTCGTGATCGTCGAACCGCTGGTCGCAGGTTCGTTCACGACGTGAAGACATCCGCTTCGTCCAGCAGGCCGTCCATGGTGGCGGCCTCAGCGGGCGGCGCGCGGCTGGGCCTGGGCCCAGCGGCTGAGGTCGATGTCGGGCAGGACGCCTGCGCCGCCGACCGGTGTGATGGGCGAGGGGTGTTCCATACGCCGGGCCCGTTTGCTCACCACCGCCTGGCGCACCGCAGCTTCGACGAAAGTCGACAGGTCCGCGCCGGTGACCGAGGCGACCTGGACGGCGAGATCGTCGGGAATGGATACAGTTGTCATAAGGTGACCATAGTTCGGGCGGGTCCGCACCGCTCGACCAGAGCACTGGTCCGCCGGGCTGTCGCCGCAGGAACGGGGCCCATCTTCACCCGGGCTTCGCCCACGCGGCACGTCACAGGGAAGTAGGGTCAGCCCGGGCCCTCCTCACCTCAGGTGTGCGCTTGCCGATTGGAGTCGACGTGGGGACGTCCGAGCTGGACGGTTCAGGTCGCGCACGCTCCGGGTTGGACCGTGCGCGTGCCTTGGGTGCCACCCGGCAGACGTTCGTCGAACCTTCTGACGACGTCCGGGTGATGCGCCAGGTCGCATGGCCGGGGTTGACCCGGCCCCTCGACGAGCTCGTCGTCGCGCCCTCAGGGCTGTGGATCGTCGTGCACCGCCCGTGGCACGACATCGCCGTCGCACGCGGCCGCGTCATCACCGCAGACGCCGACGTCACCACCGAGGTGCAGCACCTGGACCAGGTGCGGGTCCAGATCGCCCGGGACCTTGGGATCACCCAGGGCGAAGCCCACGCCCTGGTCGTCGTGCCCGAAGAAGTCCCTGCGCTGCGCCTGGAAGGGGTGGTCATCGTCGGCGAGCGCATCGTCCGGCAGGTCATCATCAGCCCCGGGCGCCGGCTCACCGACGCCCAGCTGGACGTGCTCGCCCGCCGCACGGCGACCGTGCTCGAGCACGGCGCCCCTCCTCCGCGCGTCTCGGTGGTCCCGCCCAACCCATACTCAGACGGCAACGAGGCCGTGTGGGGCGCCCCGAAACCGGCCCCGGCCAAACCGGGACCTGCCAAACCAGCACAGGGCACACCAGCAGCTGCCGCACCAGCCCAGGGCAAACCTGCACCGGCCCCCAGACCACCAGGTGCCAGACCCGCGGCCCGGCCGGCAGCGGCCAGACCAGCACCGGCCAGGCCAGCAGGCAGACCCGCACCGACTGAACCAGTACCACACACACCCCAGATCTTGCCTGCCTCGGACTACCTGGTCCCTGGTGCCGGGTACGACGAACCCCCACCGCCGTTGCCCACACCTGAAGAGCTCGGGCTGCCCCCGGCGCTCGTCGAACCGGCGCAGCGTGTGCGCCCGCAGGCTGACCCGATCTGGCCGATCGCCCCGCCACCAGGGGTGTGGGTCGAACCCGAACCTGAGCCTGAGCTCGCCCAGCTCGTCGCCGGCGGTCCGGCCGAGATCCACGACGAGGTGCCAGGGTGGCGCCCAGACCGCCCAGGTGGCCGTGCGCGCGTCGTGGACCCCGGGTGGCCAGAGGTCGAGGAGGAGCCGGCTGACCAGCGCACCCGTGTTGTGCAGTCGGCGTGGCCAGAGGTCGACGACGACGATTCGGACATGGGCCGCACCCGGGTGGTGAACTTCCCCCTCCAGCCGCTGGTCACGCCAGGGTCCGGGATCCGCAAACCCGGTCTGTGGTCGGACGGGGACGAGATCACCGAGGAGGCTGTCGCGGCCTTCGAACGCGACTGGGCGGACCTGTCGGCAGCCGACGCTGACGAGACCGACGCGGAGCCGACCCCACAGGCAAGGTCGGCCCGGGCTGTGGCCGACGCGAAGCCGGCCCCGCCGGCAAGGTCGACCAGGGCTGTGGCCGCCGAGGAGAAACCGGCCCCGACCGGCGCTGACGCGGACAGACCCCTGGGCGGGTTGTTCTCCCCCGGCAGCGAACCAGACGACGTGCCCGACGACGAGCCTGGACCAGGGCGCGAAGCACGGTCCCGGCTTCCGATCGCCTGGGACCAGGACCCGTCGCAGCCGGCGGGACGGGCCCGGCCCGAGGTCGACTGGGACCCGCCTGCCCCGCGCCGTGACCGGCTCCCGGTGGCGTGGGACGAACCAGCCGTGGACCCCGACCCACTGGCTCCGTTCGCGGCACAGGCGCGCGAAGAGCCCCACCCGGACCTGCCTGCCGAACGGCCCGGGCGTTACACCCGCCCCGACCGCGCGACGCCGGGCAAGGCGGGCGGGGAACCGCGTGTGGGACGTTTCGGCCCAGTTGAGGCCGACGGGCCTGATGAGCTGCCGTTCAGCCAGTACTACGAGCCGGTCGACGTCCTCGCCCCGGTCGCCAGCGCGTCGTTGGTCACCGACGAGCTGCCGTTCGACCAGTACTACGACCCTGTTGTCGCCTCGACCGACACACCCGACGATGAGCAGTACGAGGACCCGTACGACGACAAACCGTACGAGGACCGGTACGACGACAAGGCGTACGAGCAGGACCAGCTCGACGACAAGCCGTACGAGCAGGACCAGTTCGACGACAAGCCGTACGAGCAAGACCAGTTCGACGACAAGCCGTACGAGCAGGACGAGTACGACGACAAGGCGTACGAGCAGGACCGGTACGACGACAAGCCGTACGACGAGCACCAGTACGACGACAAGCCGTACGAGCAGGACGAGTACGACGACGACGAGCTGTGGCAGGACGAGCCCGGCCCTGAGCCCGGCTCGCCGTTCGACAGCTACGACGACGGACCTGTCGCCACGACGAGGGCTCGCGGCTGGGCAGGACCCGAGCGGTTCGACGACGACCTGCCTGAGCCAGACCTGCCCGACGACGAGCTCGACCCGCAGGTCGCCACAGGCCGCTACAGCGCCGACGGCCCGACGGTCCGCAGCGAACGGTACATCCGCCCCGACCGCGCACCTGCGCGGCTGGCACCGCTGAGCCGCCCACCGGCCGGTGTGCGGCCCGCACGTGCGCGACGTCCGGCCCCCACCCGCTCCGGTGCCGGCGACGCCGGACCGTGGGACCTCACCCCCGGCCAGAGCGCCGCGATCTCGACCTGCTTCCCAGGCCCGGCGCGGGTGCGTGGGGCGTTCGGGACGGGTCGTTCGGTCGTGGCCGTCTCACGTGCGGTCCACCTGGCCCAGACCAGGCCTGGTGTTGTCGCGCTCATCGTGCCGTCGCCTGCGCAGGTCGAACCGACGCGGCGGCGCCTGGCGTTGGTCGCCACCGACGACGAGCTCGACCGGATCGTCGTCGACGTGCCCGCAGGGGTGGCCCAGGCAGTGCTCCACGAGTTCGGCACCGAGGTCAACCCAGCACCAGAGTCGGTCGCGCGGGCATGGGCTGCCGCGCAGCGCACGACCGGTCTGGGCGCAGCGCAGGGCCGCTCGATCGCCTTGGTCTGCGACGAGGTCGGGCTCATCCGTGGGCGCAGCCTCATCAGCGAGGGCGGGTACCACCGGCTGCGCCAGGAGGTGCCCGGCGGGCTGCGCCACCAGGTGTGGGTGCTGCACGAGGCGTACGTCGCCGAGCTGCGCCGCCAGAACGTCCCCGACGAGCACGACATGGTCCGCATGGCCCGCGCCGCGTTGCGTGCCGGGGTCCCCTCACAGTTCACCTCCGCGGTCGTCGACGACGCCAACGACCTCACCGTCGACCAGCTGGCGATGCTGCGTGAGACGGTCGGCACCGGCGAAGACGCGTTGACCATCATCGACGACGGCCTGCCGGGCCTGGCCCCGGTGGGTGCGACCTTGGGTGAGGCTGGGATCGACGTCGGGCAGCGCCAGCTCGAGCTCACGCACGAGTTCCGTCTCACAGGTCCGGCGTGGACGTCGCTGGTGCGGTTGCTCCAGCCTGACACCGGCCGTGACATCGCCGGGACCACCGACCGTCCGCGCCTGTCCGGTGCGATGGACGACGGGGAAGGCCCGGCGTACCTGCGGTCGCAGGCGATCCGGGTGCGCCGCGAGATGCTCGTCGAACGTGTCGTCGAGCTCATCGCCGACGGTGTGGACCCTGGGGCGATCGCCTTGCTGCACATCGAGGAGGAACCAGAGCCGGACCTCGTCGCCGAGCTCGTCCGTGCCGGGGTGCTGCCACGTGGCCTGGACGCGCTGGACGTGTCTGGGGTGGCGCTGGGGCGGGCCCGTGACGCCCGTGGTGTGGAGTTCGACCACGTCTTGGTCCCTGACGCCCGTCACCGTGACGTCGTGCCTGTCGGAGGTCTGCGTTGGGACCAGAGGCAGCGGCGGCGGTTGCTGGGACTGGCCTTGTCGCGGTCGCGCGAGACTGCGTGGATCGCTGGTCTGTGAACGTCGCCGTCATACGTTCCATCGCGTTTGTCATGACAACGACGCGCCGAGACGGCGGATGAATTTCGGCCTTGTGGCGCTCCGCCGTGCGCAGGGGCACAACTGAGGCACCACAGGTGCGACAACTGGACGCACAGCGTCGGCGGCACTGGCGCCCAGTGACCGGCGACGTGATCTTCACAGGTTGGTTCGGCACGTGAACTAATGGCTTGAACAGCGCGGACGCTGGTGCACTTGGACCAGTCGTGCGCCGGGGACGAGTTGTCGATGGGTGTGTGGCCCGTGGTGTTGCCTGGGTGCCACCGTTGGTTGCCAGCTGTGTGGCGATGAATACGCCGCCTGGTTGGGCAGACACCGGCAATCTGGCACGAACCCCACAGCGGTTCGTCCGTTTCATGCACGTGGTGCATCACCCGCCGCCTCGTAGGATGTCCCATGTCTGTGAACGAAGTCAACGCAGGGTTGACAACTGGGCCTGGTCCGGCTGGAGGGTTGTGATGGGCAGAGCAGTGTTCGGCGCGGTACCTGCACGTGCCGTCCCGCGCTGGGCCGGGCGGGGCGTCGCGCTGGTGGGGACCGCGGCTGCGTGGGCCCGCTCCACCTGCGGGCACCGGGGGCGCCCGCTGCCACGGCAGTGGGTCGCGCTGGTGGTGACGGTCGTGCTCGCAGCGGTCGGTGTCGTGGGGGTGGTGCAGTCCTCGCGTGCTGAGACGTTGACCAATGGTGGGTGGTCGATCGGGAGCCACTTTTCGACCCTCGACCAGACCTGGACGGTGTACGCCTACGCGTTGGCTGGTGAGACGGTGACGTTCACCACCGTGGTCGGTGAGCAGTCCTCGAGCGCCGGG
>WRCL01000051.1 GCA_009783975.1 Micrococcales bacterium | reverse complement strand
GGCAGCCAGCAGGTGCGCGCCTGTGTGCGCGGCCGGTCGATCCGTCACCGGATCTACAACCCTGACCGGCTCAAACGCCCGATGAAACGTGTCGCCGGCACCAAACGCGGCGAGGAGAAGTGGGAAGAGATCTCCTGGGACCAGGCGCTGGACGAGATCGCCGAGAAGATGGCGCAGATCAAGGCCGACTACGGCAACGAAGCCATCTACATCAACTACGGCACCGGGACGCTCGGGTCGACGATGGCGTGCTCGTGGCCACCAGACGCCAGCCCGTTCGCCCGGCTCATGAACACCTGGGGCGGGTACCTCGACCACTACTCGGACTACTCCACGACGGCGATCACCGCCGCGTACCCGTACTTCTACGGCGGGTGGGTGTCCAACAGCTCGTTCGACGACGCCGCGAACGCCCAGCTGCAGGTGATGTTCGGCAACAACCCGCTCGAGACACGGATGTCCGGCGGCGGCCAGCTGCTCGTCACCCAGAAGACCAAAGCGGCCCACGCGGTGCGCACCATCGTCATCGACCCGCGCTACTGCGAGACCGCTGCGGTCCTCGGCGACCAGTGGGTTCCGATCCGACCAGGCACCGACGCGGCACTGGTCGCCGGGCTCATCCACGTCATGGTTTCAGAAAACCTGCACGACCACCAGTTCCTCGACACCAACTGCGTCGGCTTCGACGAGGCGACGCTGCCACCAGGGGCACCACCCGGCTCGTCGTACCGGGCGTACATCGACGGCGACGGCCCCGACAAGACCGAGAAAACCCCCCAGTGGGCCTCGCAGATCACCGGCCTGCCCGCCGCGCGGATCCGCCAGCTCGCACGCGACATCGCCGGAGCCAAACCGTGCGCGATCACCCAGGGCTGGGGTCCGCAGCGCCACGCCTGCGGCGAGAACAGCGCCCGGGCGATCTTCCTGCTCGCCTGCGCCACCGGGAACGTCGGGATCCCCGGCGGCGGCAACGGCGCCCGCGAGTCCGCCCAGAGCCTGGGTGTGGGCCAGCCGTTCAACTACGGCACGACCAACCCTTCGGAGAAGATCATCTCGGTGTTCTCCTGGCTCGACGCGGTCGACCACGGCGAGAAGATGGACACGTTCAACGCCGGGGTCGGGGTCAAACCCGCACCTGGTGTGCGTGACATGAAAGTCCCGGTCGACGAGGCTGGCACCCCGACGAACGTGCGCCTGGACGTGCCGGTCAAGATGGTCTGGCAGTACGCGGGCAACTCGGTGGTCAACCAGACCGGCGACAACAACGCCTCGGTGAAGATCTTGCAGGACGAGGCCAAGTGCGAGCTCATCGTCGTGTGCGACATCCAGTACACGACCTCGGCACGGTACGCCGACTACGTCCTGCCGGGCACCTCAGCGGCCGAAGAGTTCGACTACCACCCAGGTGAGAGCGCCGGGCCGATGGCGTACGGGATCGTCTCGTCCCAGGCGATCGAGCCGCTGTACCAGTGCCGCAGCGTCTTTGACATCTGCACCGACCTGGCCAAGCGCCTGGGCACCGAAGCCGCGTTCACCGAAGGCAAGTCCCGTGAGCAGTGGCTGCGCGAGACGATCGACGCCGGCCGTGCCGACGACCCCGACCTGCCCGACTACGACACCTGGCGCGAGATGGGCATCTTCCGCAAGAACAAGGGCCCAGTGGTCGCCATGGAAGGTTTCCGCACCGACCCGGCGGCCAACCCGCTGGACACCCCCTCAGGCAAGATCGAGGTGTACTCCTCACGCCTGGCGGCGATGGCCCAGGCCTGGCAGTTCGGCGTGTTCCGTGACGAGCTGCCTGGTGACGTCCTCAAACCGCTGCCTGAGCACGTGCCGACATGGGAAGGCGAGGCTGAGGCCCGCGCGTCGGCCGAGTATCCCCTGCAGGTCATCGGCCACCACTTCAAAGGCCGGACGCACTCGACCTACGGCAACGTCGACTGGTTGAAAGAAGCCCACCCGCAGGTCGTGTGGATCAACCCCCTGGACGCCCAGCCCCGCGGGATCGCCAACGGCGACGAGGTGTTCGTCTACAACGACCGCGGCACGATCCGCATCACCGCCCGCGTCACCGAACGGATCATGCCCGGGGTGATGTCCGTGCCACAAGGAGCCTGGTACCGGCCTGAGAAGAAGGTCCGGCCACCAGCCAAGGCCAACGCCGAGCACCTGGTCGACACCGCCGGGTGCATGAACACCTTGACGTCGTTGCACCCCACACCGCTGGCCAAGGGCAACGCGGTGCACACGACCACAGCCAACGTCGTGCGAGCCTGAGGAGGAAGACGATGTCCGAGAGCTTGACCGAACCGGGCGCTGGGTACGGCTTCTTCTTCGACCAGTCGTTGTGCACCGGGTGCAAAGCGTGCCAGGTCGCGTGCAAGGACAAGCACGACCTGCCCGTGGGTGTGACCTGGCGGCGCGTGGTGGAGTACACCGGTGGGTCGTGGCAGGTCGACGGTGCCACAGCAACACCGAACGTGTTCACCTACTACACCTCGGTCGCGTGCAACCACTGCGACAACCCCCTGTGCGTGCAGGTGTGCCCGACGACGGCGATGACCCGGCGCGAGGACGGGACGGTCTATGTCGACACGTCCAAGTGCGTCGGGTGCCGGTACTGCGAGTGGGCCTGCCCGTACTCTGCACCGCAGTTCAACTCCACGACCGGCCACATGTCCAAGTGCGACCTGTGCTACGACGAGCGCGCACAGGGCCACACCCCCGCGTGCGTGGCCGCCTGCCCGTCACGGGCGCTGCACTGGGGCCCGATCGACCAGCTGCACGCCGACCACGGCGACACCGTCGGGATCGCCCCGTTGCCTGACCCGTCCCTGACCCGTCCTCACCTGGTCATCACACCGCACCGCGACGCGCAGCGCTGGGACGCGGGGACCGGCCAGATCGCCAACCCTGAGGAGATCTGATGAACACCGCCGAGCTGCCGATGGTCCTGTTCACGGTCATCGCCCAGATGTGCGTGGGGATGTTCTGGGTGCTGGGGGTCGTCGACCTGGTGCTGTCGCGCACCCGTGCGCGCGCCGAGGTCGACCGGCTCACCGAACCAGTGGTCTATGCCATCGGTCCGGTGCTCGTCGTGGGGTTGGTGATCTCCACGTTCCACATGAACGACGTGACCCATGCGGTGAACGTGCTGCGCCACATCGGCTCGTCATGGCTGTCGCGCGAGATCTGGTCCGGGCTGGGGTTCGCGGCGCTCGGCCTGGTGTGGGCGGTGCTGGCATGGTGGCGCCTGGGATCGTACCTGCTGCGGCGTGTCGTGGCGGCCCTGGCGGCGCTCGTCGGCCTGTGCCTGGTCTGGTCGATGTCGATGATCTACTACAGCCTCGTCGCGGTGCCGGCGTGGCACACCGCGATCGTGCCTGTCCACTTCTTGTCCACGACGGTGCTGCTCGGGTCCCTGGCTGTGGCTGCCTGCCTCATGGTGACCGCGCTCGTGCGGCGCCGTGCCCGCGAGACGATGGGCAGCGCAGCCGCGGACGACGCACCACAGCGGACCTCGTTCATGGACCGTGTGCGGGCCAAGGCCATGGCTGTCAACGCCCCAGCCAGCGACGAGGAGTGGACGGCGACGACCGCCGTCGTCCGCCGCGTCATGGTCGCGGCCTTGTGCGCTGGGGTGCTCGTCCTGGTCTCGTACCCGGTGCACATCGCGAACCTCGCGACCGGCAACGCGACCGCCGTGCGCTCTGCCGAGGCGTTCACCGGTGCGTTCTTCGTCGTGCGGCTCGTCGTCCTGGCTGTCGCAGCCGTGCTCATCACTGTTGTGTCGTACCAGGTCGCGGGCAGCGCGAGACGTGAACGACCGCAGCTGCTCGCCATCTGGGTCAGCGCCGCGTTCGTCCTGGCGGTCGTCGGCGAGCTCATGGGACGGGCGTTGCACTACGAGTCGATGTTCCGCGTCGGTATCTGAGGTCTGCGTGGACCCGGTCGCGGCGCTGGTGGAATACGTCGCCTGTGGCGACGCCCCGCGCCGGGTGCTGCTCATCGGCGGCGATGGGCCAGCACCACGGGCACCACGCGGCACCCTGGCGGTGGGGCTCGCAGGCACCACCGCCAGGGTAGGCCTCGCCGCCCAGCTGTTGGCCACGGGGGTTGATCAGGTCCTGCTCGACGAGACGGCGAGCACCGGGGCCGACCTGTGGCACCAGACCTTCGGCGACGCGGTCGCCACGCTCGGCCCGCCACGGCCCACATGGCGCCGTCCTGCCCTGGTGCTCCTCGGGCAGACCCCGGTGCCGCGCCGTGTGCTGCTCGGGCTGCCGGTGCGCAGCGCGCTGGACCTGTCGCGTGACGACACCGACCGGACCGTCGCGGCCCTGGCGCTGCTGAGGGCGCGCGGGCGGGTCCCTGCCGACGGGCCGGCAGGTGAGCACCCAGGCAGCTGTCTGGTCGTCGGCGGGTGCACAGCGTGCGGTGTGTGCGTGCGCGCGTGCCCGACCGGCGCGCTCGACCTCGTGCACGACGCGACGACGAGCGTGCTCACTCACCACACCGACCGCTGCCGCTCCACAGGGGCGTGCATGGACCTGTGCCCGGCTGGCGCCATCACCTCCAGCGGCCCGGCGACGTTCGGCGCCGTCGTCGACGACCCGACGACGGTCGTGGCCACGTGCACGACGACGACGTGCCCACGGTGTGGTGCACGGCACGTCGCCAACCCTGGGTCGTTGTGCCCGGTGTGCGATTTTCGTCGCACGCATGTGTTCGGAACTCACCTGGACGTGGCTGGGACACGCGCCGCGCCGGCCTTCGGCACGACATGACCCCGCGTCGCGTCCTACGCTCATGGACATGGGACGAAAGACAATCGCATGATGACCGCCGACGAGCTCGACCACTTCGCCGCGGCCTTCACGGTCCTGGGCCGGTTCCACCTGCTCCCCCCCGAGGAAGAAGCCCTCGTGTGCCTTGACGAACTGCTCGACGAGTGGCCGTTGCCGGCGACGGGCGCCACCGCCGTCGGGCTGGACCTCATGCGCCAGTCGCGTCGCCACGAGAGCGCCGCGTCGATCCGCCGCGACCACAACGGGCTGTACGGACGCACCGGTGCGGCGAAGGTCGCCCCCTACGAGTCGGTGCACCGCGGGGTCGACCATCTGGTGTTCGACGCGCAGACCTTGCAGGTCCGCGGCGCCTACCAGGCGTTGGGCCTGCGCGCACCAGAGCTCAACCACGAACCAGACGACCACCTCGGCCTCGAGCTGGACTTCCTGGCCGCCTCGTGCCTGCGAGCCCTGGACGCCCAAGACCTGCGCGCCTACGCCGACGCCGAGTGCTGCTGGCGCACCGGTGTGAGTTTCTTGCACGAGCACCTGCTCGCCTGGGCCCCCGACGTGCTGCGCACCGTCGCCGACGAGGCCGAGACCCAGTTCATGCAAGCCGTCGCACACCTGACCACAGGCGCCCTCGACGCCTACGCCACCCTGGCCGAGGACACCTGACCAAGACAGTGGGGACGGTTCCTATGTCTTGCCTGGTCACAGGCCGAACAGCCTGTGACCAGGCAAGACATAGGAACCGTCCCCACTGTCTTAGGATGCGTCTGTGCTGATGACGACGTGCGGGCCACGGGGGTTGGCACGACGTGCGCTGACCCCAGGTGAGGTTGCCATCGTGCGCGTGGTGTTCGGTGCGGGGGTCGACCCGGCCACGGTGTGGGTGCACAACCACGGGTACCCGTTGCTGCTGGGGGCCCAGCCGGCACACACAGCGGTGACGCCCAACGGGCAGATGTACTTCCCGCGCGCGTCGTACCGGGCGGATTTCGCTGACGGCCCGGACATGGTCCGGCGGTGGTTCGTCCACGAGATGGTCCACGTGTGGCAACGCCAGCTCGGGTACCCGGTGCTGTGCCGTGGGGCGATGCGCTGGACCGTGCGCTACACCTACGTGCTCGACCCTGCCCGGACCCTGGGCGACTACGACATGGAACAACAAGGCGAGATCGTCGCCGACGACTACTACCTGCGCGTCCTTGGCCACACCTCGGTGCACCGCGGCGCTGGCAGCCATGAGGTGGGCGAACCGTACGAGGCAGTCCTCGCAGGGTTTCACGCCCGGCCCCACGACCGGGCGAACCTGCCGCGGCGGTGGCGGTTCAGCAGGTCGGGTCGAGCATCGGCTTGACGGTCTGGCGCGCGTCGAGCAGCTCGTAGGCGCGGGCGACCTCCCCCAGCGGCAGCACGTCGGTGAACACCACACCGGGGTTGATGGTCCGGCCGACCACGGCCGGCAGCAGCTGGGGGATGTAGGCCCGCACCGGCGCCACACCCCCGGCGACGGTGATGTTGCGCGCGAACACCCGCGCGAGGTCCAGCTCGACCTGGTGCGGCAGGCCCACCCACCCGACGGCACCACCAGGTGCGACGACGTCCAACGCGGTGCTGAACGACTCGCTGGTGCCCACGCACTCCAGCACCGACGACGCCCCAGCCCCGGCAGTGACGTCCATGACCTGCGCGACGGCGTCTGCCCCGCGGGCGGTGACGATGACGTCAGCGCCGAGCTGCGCGGCCATCTCGGCGCGTGCCGGGTGGCCGCCTGCGAGCATGATCACCTGCTCGACGCCGTGCAGGCGCGCGGCGACCACCGCGCACAGGCCCACGGCGCCGTCGCCGACGACGACGACGCTCGACCCTGGGACGACCCGCCCGCACAGCGCCGCGTGGTGGCCGGTGCACAGCACGTCGGTGAGCGTGAGCAGGCTCGGCACCAGCTGGGGGTCAGGCGCTGAACCGTCGGGCAGGGCTGTGACCAAGGTTCCGTCGGCCAGCGGCACCCGGACGAGCTCGCCTTGCCCGCCGGTGACGACCTCGCGGCTCCAGAACCCGCCGTGGGGGCATGACGAGGGCAACCCGCTGGTGCAGTACCCGCACCTGCCGCACGAGTAGCGGAACGGTGCGACAACCCAGTCACCGGGCCGCAGCGAGACGACCTGCGCACCGACCTCGACGACTTCGCCGACGAACTCGTGACCGATGCGCGCACCTGGTTGCGCACTGCCCTGCCCACGGTAGGTCCACAGGTCAGAGCCGCACACCCCCGCCGCGACAACACGTACGACCGCGTCGGTGGGTTCTTCGACCTGCGGGTCGTCGACCTCTTCGACGCCGATATCACCTGGTCCGTGGTAGACAGCGGCCCGCACAGGGCACCTCCTTGTCGACGACGTAGGACGTCCTCGACGTCCGCCGGGCAGCCGCGAAGGACCTGCGCCAGTCCGCTGAGACCTAGACCGCCGCCGACACCGTCGAGTCGAGCTTGATGACACCGTAGGTCCACCCGCGCCGGATGTACACCACCGCCGGCTGGTTCGTCTCAGCGTCGATGAACAAGAAGAACGGGTGCCCGACAAGCTCCATCTCGTACAGGGCGTCGTCGATGGTCATCGGCCGCGCCGGGTACACCTTCTCGCGGATGACGACCGGCGAGTCGCCGAGGGCGACCTCGACCACCTCGCCCAGCGCGACTGGGGTCTCTGGCGCGACCGGGGGCTCGTCGGGCGGGAACGGCAACGGTTCGAGCACGGGACGGCGCGCGGCGTTGCCCCGGTGGTCTTTGCGCCGGTCACGTGCGCGCCGCAAACGTTCGAGCAGCTTGTCCAGCGCGAGGTCGAGCGCGGCGTACGGGTCTGAGGCGGACGCCTCGGCGCGGACCACGGGGCCCTTGTCGACAACGGTGAGCTCGACCCTGTCGCTGGTCTCAGCCTGGCGGGGGTTGGCCTCGCGGGACACCAGCACGTCCACCCGCTGCGCGCGGGGGGCAAGCTGTTCGATCTTCGCCAGCTTCGAGTCGACGTGGTCCCGGAACTTCGCCGAGACGTCCCAGTGACGACCAGTGACCGCGATCTCCATGACAACCTCCAAGGGTGGTACGACGGGCCCCGGGGCCCAGGCGACGTGACGGCACCGCCAACCAGGCGGTGGTGACCACCCCCTCCGGGGAGTCCGGTCCGACACCCCTACGCTAACCCCGTCACGCCTCGACCTTCCACTTCCACACCGTGACGTCCCACATCCGACCGGCCAGGCCCAGGGGTTGAAGCGAGCACGATCCCAGCGACGACGTCCGCCCCGGCCCCGCCCAGCGCCCGCCGGCACGCCGCGAACGTCGCCCCGGTCGTGAGCACGTCGTCGACGAGGACGACCTGGGCGCCACGTAGCTGTGCGGCGGTGCCCACCCACGGGGCCGACGAGCGTGGCTCGGGCCAGCACCGTCGTACCCGTACCGCCTCGTGCAGGTGCTGGGCCCGTGCCCGTGCGCCCAGCCCCGCCGAGTCCACACCGCCGACCCGGCGCAGCACCGGTGCCGCACGCAACGGCAACGACCCGTCGGCGCCGCGGACCACAGCCCGCACAAGGTCGCCGACCATGTCGCGGCCGCGCCGACGCACGGCAGCAGGTGACGTCGGGACGCCGACGACGAGCAGCCCGTCAGACCCGGCGAGCCGCGCCAGCGTGTCGCGCACCGCCACATCGGCGACGGCTGCCGAGAGCGCCGCGGCGAACCACCGGCGCATGTCGGTGCGACCCTGGTCTTTCCACGCAGTGACCGCCCTGCGCACCGGACCGGCAAAATCTGCCACGCACCACACAGGCGGCGGCGCCGTCGCGTCGAGCAGGTCCAGCCGACCCGCCTGGCCCTCGCACCGCACCGGCGCCCCAAGATGTGCGGCGCACCGCGCGCACCAACGCTGGTCAGGTACTGCGCACCCGGCGCACGCCACAGGAAGGACCAGACCACACAGCTCTGAGAACAACCCCATCGCACCACTGTGC
>WRCL01000050.1 GCA_009783975.1 Micrococcales bacterium | reverse complement strand
TCCATGTCGTAGTCGGCCAGGCGGGCGGTGGCGTCGAGCTCGTAGGAGTAGTCCAGCGCCCCGCGGTTCATCCCCTTGGCGGCGACCGGGTACCCCAGCTGGTACTGCCACACGTGGACCATCTCGTGGACGAACCACCGTGCGTTGGCAGCCGAGCCGGCCGAGAAGTCCGCCAGGTGGCTCGGCGCGGGAAAGTACATCTCGCCGTTGGGTGTCACCGCCACGTCGTCTGGCTGGAACCCCCCGAGCAGCGGGTACCCATGGTTGTGCACGAGCACGACCGAGTAGTCGATGGCGTCACCGAACACCGTGCGGGCAAGTGCGACCTCCCCCGCGGTCAGCGGGCGTTCGTGCAGGGCTACCGACGCGCTGGCGCTGGGGGTGCCGTCGGGCGTGCTCGACGCCGCAGGTGTGCCGAAGGGGTCCAGGTTGGCCGTGCACCCGGCGACCGCGAGCACGAGCACGACCACGGCGACCGGCGCACCAGTGAGGTTCACCGCACCATCATCTCCCAGACGGCACAGTCTTCAGAAGAGGACCGGTGATCTCGTCTTGGTGGACCCAGGCGATCCGTCCCCTGGTGTTGTCAGCTTGCCCTCGGGTTGTCGGTACCGTCCCAACTTGGCACGTGGTGGGGGGCAATGGGAGGTCGGCAAGTTCGATAGCTGCATGACGAGTTCGATGGTTGCATGGCGAGTTCGATGGTTAGATCGTCGACCTCGCCATCTAGCCATCGAACTCGTTTTGGGTCTTGCGCCCGCCGTCTCTCGTCGTCGCCGCGCAGGTCAGCGGCTGCCGAGAAGTGCTAGAAGAAGATCGGTCGCCCGTCACGGGTGGTCGAGCCGATAGCGTCGACGATTTCGGCCTTCGAGTAGCCGTACCGGGACAAGACGGCGGCGGAGAACAACCCGTCGGTCATTGGGGTGTCGTTGCGCGTGGCTGCTTGGGCGATGATGTGCCATCCACCAGAGTCGTGGCGCATCAGCCAGAACGAGAAGAACGAGCCAGAGGACCGGCTGGATTCGACCAGGGCCCAGTCAGAGGAGCATCCGTGAAGTGTGAAGACGTCGTACTGGGCGGTGTCCGTCAGCGGCTTCCCGCCGTTGCCGATGGTGTCGTCGCGGGCTGCTCGAAGTGAGGCCTCGGAACAGTCGCCCGACGTGGTCGACGGTGAGGCTGCGGCGGCGTTACTCGTGGCGGTCAACTTGACGTGATCATAGTCGAACAACGTCATCAATCCCCCTTGCAGCCCGGACCAGAGCGTGGCTCCCAGCGAAGTAACGACTGCCACGACTATCTTTCCGGGAGCTGTGAGAAGATCTCCCATGCAGCCAAGCGTCACCGAGGCGACTTCGCCAAGATTCTCCCCTGGGTTTCCACCGGCCGCTCCGAGAAGACCGACCACACATTCAGCGACGCTCTTCGCCTCCATGGCGGCTCCGAGCTTGATGTCGAGGTACACATCGAGGACGGAGATGAGTGTGCTCACCAACCAGTAAAACGCATCCAACTTGGCTTCGGCGACAGTCTCGGTCACGCCGTCGTTGACGATCACCGAAGCGCTGCCTCCCGGAACGAGAAGCGTTTCTTTCGTAAAATTCTGGCCTGCGAACGTGTCGTATATGGCCAACGTCACCATGGGTGCGATCTTGAGCGGCGCGGACGCATGTCGGCCGACCGCCTCTCCAGGAGTGGGGCGGAATCTCCAAGGAATTCCGTTCGCGCTGTAGATCGTTATTCCAAGAGAGCCGCGAACATTCTCCACGCAGGCATACACGCCATTTTTGTCCGTGATTACCGACCATGTCCGGCCGGCATGCACGGCCGGCTTGCCCGCGCACTTCGGTGGATCGTACCCGATGTTCACAAGCTGCTCAAACTGGTTGAACAACCAGTCGCGAACCTTGTCTGCGCGGATAAATTCGAACCAGCTGAAGTGAGTCAGGGAGACCGACGCCACGCCATCGGCCACGGTGACGGGAAGCCCCTCCCACGCTCCAGTATCAGAGCGTTTTGTCACGAAAGCCACACTGGACAGGTCCTGGATATCGCCCTCGAGCTGCCAGGTCACCGTCACATCCTTGAGCGGCTGGACCCCACCTTCGAACTCAATGTCGTACAGGTACGATCCTGCTTCGACCCTATCGATGCCGTCGACGATTTTCGCGTCATTGCCAGACACACGCGACAACCGCACTTCGGTCCCCTGGGGGGCAACTCCAGCCGCTCCGGTCACCGCGACGTCGTCGAGGCTGATGGCAAAACCCGTCTCGGACACCACGCTCTTGGCAGAGTGTGCGCCCTTGTGCAGCATCCGGGGCACCACGATGCAGCCTGCGACGATCGCAGCGACAACAACCACCGCCACCAGGATGCGCACCCGTGAAAGTCTTGCCGGGGATGAAGCGCCCGTGGCCGCCAGCACCTGCACCTCTTCGCCCAGCGCGCCAGGGGCAGCAGGTGAAGGGTGCCAGACCGTGCCGCGCGCACGACGTGCGGCCACGGCTTGGGCAGCTTCGTCACCGCCGTAGGAAGCCAGCCAGTCCAGCAGGTCCGGGTAGGTGTTGGGGTGAGCGGCCACCTGGGCGCGCAAGGACGGGTGGGCGTGGGCGATCGCGGCGAGGTCGGCCGCCGGAGTCGTCGGTTCCGCGACAGCCTGGGTGGAGAGATCGAGATCAGAATGGTCTGGCACGGGGGTCCTGTCAGCCTGCGTAGCGAATCTCGACGCGGCGGTTCAACGCCCTGCCCTCGGGGTTGTCCGTACCGTAGGGGGTGGTCTCCGATGCGACCGGGTCAGCCGAGCCACGGCCAATGGTCTCGACCTGGAGGTCTGGACGCTCGGCCTTGATGATCGCCGCGACCGCATCGGCACGCTGCTGGGACAGTGGCAGGTTCACCGCGTCACTGCCCATGGCGTCCGAATGGCCCGTCACCTGGATCGTCACACCACGAGGGGCCGTCGAGACCGCACGACGCACCATCTCAGCACTGCCCGACGACACCTGCGCCGACCCGAACTCGAACAACAAGTCCGTCGCGATCCTCACGACCGTCTGGTCATCTTGCCCGCCAGGGTCATCGGGGTCGCCGGTGACACCCGGGCCAGTCTTGGGGAACCAGTCCGCACCGATCGGACGCTGGATCGTCATCCCATCAGCGTCCGAGAGCACGACCTCACCGGGGCCAGCGCAGATCGTGCGCTTGTCCACGCAGAACCCAGCGCCGGCGGCAGTGACGTCCGTGGACGTGCCGTTGCCCAGCAGGGCGTCATCCCACGCCGCCATCTTCGCGTCGCGCAGGTCCTTGCCGCAGACCAACAACCAACCACCGTTCCACGTCGACAACGACAACGGCACCGTGTCTGGCGGGCACGCCTCAAGTGCGACCTTCGGGAAGATCACCTGGCCTGTCGCCCGCGACCAGCCCCGTGCCGTCCAAGTCGTGTCACCGACCGTGACGATCCCGCCACCCAGGGTGACGGTCAGCACGGTTCCGCCTTTGCACGTGACGGTCCAGCCCCATGGGGCGAACGTCAGGTCCGTGGGGGCAAGGTCCTTCCCCTTGTGCCGCACCGTCACGTGGAAACCCTTGTCAGAGCCGCAGATCAGCACGAGACCGTCCGGGTATTGCGTCCAGGAAACCACCTCCATACCCGCCGGGCACGACGGGAAGTCCGTGGGAAGCGCAACGGCTTGCGGGCCGCGACCAGTAGTGGGAACCAGGAGCGTGACATACGCCCTGGGGGACGCGGGCTCGCTGTCCGCAGGCGGTGCTCCGTCGGCGGCGACGAACGCAGTTCCACCAAGATACACGATCGGGGACGGGAGCGTGGTCATCCCGTCGCGCCACCCCCAAGAGTTCGACAACCACAAGGTGACTTCTTCTGGCATCCCCGCGGTGCTCGCTCCTGGGAGGTAGGCGCGGGACTCTCCGCTGGCGTCCAGCAAATCGAGGTCGCGGCCGCAACCTGCGCGGACAACTTTGAAACCGTCGACGATACCCTCCCAGTCGGGCTCGGCAACCAGCCGGTCGACGCGCATGGAGTACTCGAAGTCGGAGACCTTCTTCACGTCGACGAACTGCCCGGTGTAATGGCACTCGTACCGGGTCCCCTTCGGGAACCCCGGCCCTGTGTCACCCGGCATCGAGTCGCTGTACCCCGCGACGAACCCGCCGTTCTCGTCGACCCGCAGGGAACCGTGCCATGACCCGCGCCATGCGATGAATGGGGTTGACAAGGCGGGGAACAAGCCTGCCACGCTGCCGGAGGAAGGGATGTCGCCGTCCCCACTGCGTGCGGTCGCGACGGCACGGCCGGAACCAAACCCAGAGATGGTGTAGTCCGTCTTGGTGACCTCGCCGGTGGCGGCGTCGACCAGCCATGAGTCATCGCGAGAGTCGAGCACCCCTGGCCTGAGCTGGAGCGAGATAGTCTCTTCGTCGATGAAGTCCGCCGAGACGAAGACCATCGGCACCCCGTCAGAGTCGTACAGCCTGCCGAGCTCGACCGTTGATTCCCACACGACGGCACCGGCGGCCATGTCTGCCAGCACCGCGTACCCGTACGCATTGATTAGGAAGAATTGATCGGCGCCGTCCCACGCCGCCGCAACCGGGTGGCGGAACTGAGATGGAAGACTGACTGTCCTGGCGTTTTTCAGGTCGGAATAATACTGCCTGAGGTGGGGGTCTTCCCAAATGACGTAGCCGTCGGGGCGAGCCGTTCTCCCGAGGTCAAGAGCGTATCCCTCCCCTGTGAAGTATTGCGATGCAACTTTGTTGTTCGACAGAGCCACCGTCTCAGAGCGGACGCTGCCGACCAGGCTGGCACAGGCGAGCCGGTTCCCGCCAAACAGCATCGGTCGAGGACAATCATCGTCTCCCTCGTCCCACAAGGCCGTGGTGAGCACTCGACCGTTGCCCGCATCGAAGACCGTCCCACAGTGCTGGACCAGGTCGCCGGCAACATCCCAGGGTTTGGCGTCCCAGTGGCAGTCGAACCCAGGGTACGAAGTCGTCCACTTGGGCCGCGCAGGACTGTCCCAACGGCTCAGGGCCAGCTGGGCGTCGAACGGCGACTCTTGCGAGACCGTGTACAACACATCTTCGGAGACGAAGGCGTCGACGATGCTCCACCCGGAGGAGGACGGCGGTTCCAGACGCGACTGCTTCCCCGACGTGATGTCGAGCAGGACAACAGTCGCCAACCCGTCCCAGTCGAGCTGGTACCAGCACACCGCCTTGCCCTGCCACACACCCGCGGCACACGAGACCGTCGCCGTGAGCCCTGCGAACGTTTGCGTCCAACGTTCCTGTCCGTTGTCTGGGTCCAGCCCGACCAGGTTCGACCCGTTCGCCCGAGGCTGCACGGCGACCACGACCGACGGGTCTGCCAGCACCACCGTGGCGTCGTCGTACCGCCATTCCTCTGTCACACCTTGGGCGAAGCTCTGCTTCACGAGCGGGGCGTGCTCGGCCCCGTACACCGTGAGACCAGGCTGGGCCGCGTTGGTGACGTTGTTCCCGCCGAACAACCGGTCCCGCAGGGCATACACCGTCGCGCCCAGCGCCAAGAGCGCGACGACCACGGCCGCGACAAGAATCGCTACTGGCGAATACTGACGTTGTTGGGGTGGCGCCCAACCCGGGAGTGGCGCCGCATACTGCACCGGGAGTGGGCCCACCTGCCCGGTACCCGTTGGCCCGTGGGGCGGCAGGACCGCGGGTGGCATCGCCGGATCTGTAGGTGGCGTTGGGGGTGCGACCGGCACAAGCACTGGACCGCTCTCCCCCAGCGGCAGCGGTGCCGTCGCGGCATCGTCTGGCGGAGGAGGCGGGGCTGGCTCGCTCACCGGGACCGGCTCGTCCGGGCGTGGTTCAGATGCACCAACAGGCTCGTCCAGACTCGCCGGGGCCTGGTCGCCAGGTCCCGGAACGGGCGCAACACCAAAGACCGCGTCCGTGGACCGATCCGGCGACTGCTCAGCAGCCTCTGACGGGGACGGCGGCGGGAACTCCAACGGCTGGTCCGCCAACTCCGGCTGGTCCACCGACCGCGGTTCAGCATCTGCGGTGGACGCGTCGACCGGCGGGGGCGGCTGGTCGACATCCTGGGGCGACGAAGCCGGAGGGTCGTTCGGCACCGGGGCTTCAGGGTTGGCTGGGACTGCGGCGTCAGGTGCTGCAGCGACCTGCTCTGGGGGTGGTGGATCCTGCGTCGCGGCGTCGTCGGGTGGGTCGACGTGTGGGTCGGGGTTCATCAGCCGTCTCCTGTGGTTGTCTCAGCCTGCGTAGCGGATCTCGACGCGGCGGTTCAGGGCCCGGCCCTCGGGGTTGTCGGTGCCGTCGGGGTTGATCTCTTGGGCGACGGGGTCTGCTGACCCACGCCCGATGGCCTCGACCTGCAGGTCTGGGCGTTCGGCCTTGATGATCGCGGCAACGGCGGCGGCGCGCCGCTGGGACAACGGCAGGTTGATCACGTCGTCGCCCTCGCCGTCGCAATGCCCGGTGACCTGGATCGTCACACCAGGCGGGGCTGTGGCGACCGCACGGCGCACCAGGTCCGCGCTGGCGGGAGTGACGTCGGCCGAGCCGAACTCGAACAACAGGTCGGTGTTGATGCTCACGACCGTCTGGTCGTCGTCTGCGACAACGCCGGGACCGGTCGTGGTGAACCAGTCTGCGCCCACCGGACGCTGGACTGTCAGGCCGCCGGTGTCGGACAATACCGCCTCACCAGGGCCAGCGCAGATCGCACCTGCGTTGATGCAGTAGCCGGCGCCGTTGGTGGTGACGTCTGTGGATGTGCCGGTGCCGGCGATGGCGTCGTCCCACTGGGCGAACGTCGGGGTCTTGAGGTCTTTGCCGCAGACGAGCAGCCACCCGCCGTTCCACGTGGACAACGACAACGGGACGGTGTCAGGTGGGCACGCCTCCACCGCGACCTGCGGGAAGCTGATCCGGCCGGTGGCCCGCGACCAGCCACGACCACCCCACGACCCGTCGCCGACCGTGACATAGCCGCCGCCAAGACCGACGGTCAGCACCGTCCCGTCCTTGCACGTGACCGTCCACCCCCACGGGGCGAACGTCAGGTTGGTCGGTGCCAGGTCCTCGCCCTTGTGCGTGACGAACACATGGAAGCTCGTGTCAGTCCCGCACACGAGCACCAGACCGTCGGGGTACTGCGTCCAACCGATGACCTCGGTGTCTGACGGGCACGACGGGAAACCCTGGGGAACATCGGCGGCACTGCCAGCACGCACCGCGGCGACGTGGCTGTCCCCACGTGAGGTGTGCGTGCCCACAGCAGGGACGGCGGACACAGCCCCGAGGCCTGGGAACTGGTATTCTTGCGCCTTTGTCTCGCCGGTCGTGGCGTCGATCAGCTGCGGCGGGTAGTGATCCCAACGGTCCTGGACCCAAATTGCGTCACCGACGAAAACGATGTCGAGCAGCTCTATCCCTGCGGCCTCTGGCATGGGTTCGGGGAACGGTGAGACCTTCGATTTCCAGAGGACTTCCCCGTCGCTGAGGCTGATGAGCGCGGTACCTCCGTCGTCGCCAAGGAGGAACACACGGTCCGCTCCGTCCCATGCCGCGACTGGGTAGCTCATCGGGATCTGCGTCGTCCAGTCGGGGCTCGTCAGCGAACCGGAGAACCGAGACAGTGCGGTCCGAGAATGGTCGTCCCACAGCAGCAGCGTGTCGGGACGTTTCTCGCCGACGAAGAGCAGCGCGCCTGCGGCAGATGCCTTTGTCGCCTTCCGTCCGCCAGCCAGAGGCACCGTCACGGTGCCTGCGCCTGCGTCGTCCAGGCAGGTGAAGCGGTTGCCGCCGAACAGTCCGGCACCCCAGCAACCACCGGTCAACAACGTGCCGTCCCCAGCGTCAAACACGTGGTAGCACGCGAACACAAGGTCGTCGACCTGCACGGCAGACAGCTGGCAGTACGGCGTCGGGTCATAGTACGTGGTGGTCCACTGCGGTCCGTCCGGCGTCGTCCATCGGCTGAGGACGTACCGCGAATCAGCGCCGAAATCACCGCTGTCGTAGGCGGAGTATTGCTCGAGGAGGTAGAGGGCTCCGCCCGACACGGCCCAGTCTCCCTTGACCGCGCCAGAGACAGCGGTCCTCTGTCCCGTCTCCAGGCTGAGGAGGAACGGCGGCCTTCCCCCGCCGTCACGGTCGTCCCAGCAGACCGCGTAACCCTTCCACGGGACTGGTTCGCAGAACCGGGCCGAGTCCGTCGTCCCAGGCTGGTCAACCCACCGGACCTCTCCGGTCGCACGGTCGACACCGACGAACGCGCCAGCGTCCGGGCGGGTCGTCGACGTGGTGGGAAGCACGACGACAGTCGACGGGCCGACCACCCCCACGCTCGCGCCGTCGTACTGCCACGACTCGGTGAACCCGTCGGCAATCCCCCACGCTCCCAAGGGGACATACTCGGTCCCGTACACAGTCAGGCCCGGTTGCCCACCAATGTTCGCGTCGGCGTCAGTACCCGAGTCGCCTCCGAACAACCGGTCACGCAGCGCGAACACCGTGCCACCAAGTGCCAGGAGCGCCACGACGACCGCAGCGACGAGTATGACGACCGGCGACCGCTTTGGTTGCGCGGCAGGCGGCTGAGCTGGAGACCAGTACCCCGGCGGCGGCGCGCCCATGTCCGGCGGGCCCATGGGCTGCACCGGCGGCGGACTGGCCTGGACCGGGACCGGACTGGTCTGGACCGAGACTGGGACTGGGCTGGTCTGGACCGGGGTGGTCTGGACCGGGACTGGGCTGGTCTGGACCGCGCCTGCCCCTGTGTCT
>WRCL01000049.1 GCA_009783975.1 Micrococcales bacterium | reverse complement strand
GCTGAGGTCGTCGTGCTGTGCGACACCAACGGCGGGATGCTGCCGGACTGGGTGACCCGGATCGTCACCGAGATCCGCGCCGAGACCGGTGAGGCACTGCTCGGCATCCACGCCCACAACGACTCAGGGTGCGCTGTGGCCAACTCCCTGGCCGCGATCAACGCCGGGTGCGCCCATGTGCAGGGCACGGTCAACGGCTACGGCGAACGCACCGGCAACGCCGACCTGTTGTCGGTCGTGGCCAACCTCGAGCTCAAGCTCGCCCGCCCGTCGCTGGCCCGCGCCGACCAGGCCGGGGGACTGGCCGACATGACCCGGATCGCCCACGCGATCTCGGAGATCACGAACATCTCGCCGTTCGCGCGCCAGCCGTACGTCGGCGCGTCGGCGTTCGCGCACAAAGCTGGCCTGCACGCCTCGGCGATCAGGGTCGACCCCGACATGTACCAGCACACCGACCCGTCCAACGTCGGCAACGACATGCGGATGCTCGTGTCAGACATGGCTGGCCGCGCCTCGATCGAGCTCAAAGGCCGCGCCCTCGGTTTCGACCTGTCCGGCCAGCCTGAGGCCCTGGCACGGATCACCAACCGTGTCAAGGACGCCGAAGCCGTCGGCTACACCTACGAGGCCGCCGACGCGAGCTTCGAGCTGTTGCTGCTCGACGAGACCAACGGGGGACGCCCGCGCTACTTCGCCGTCGAGTCGTGGCGCACGATCGTCGAACGTCCCGGCGGACGCGGCACCCCCGCCGTCGCCGAGGCCACCGTCAAGCTCACCGCCGGGGGAGACCGCATCGTGTCCACCGGCGAGGGCAACGGCCCGGTCAACGCCCTGGACTCGGCCCTGCGCCAGGCGTTGGTCCAGGCCTACCCCCAGCTCGACAGCTTCGAGCTCATCGACTACAAAGTGCGGATCTTGGACTCCCAGCACGGCACTGACGCGACCACCCGCGTGCTCATCGAGACCACCGACGGCAAAGTCAGCTGGAGCACCGTCGGGGTCGGCCCCAACATCATCGAAGCGTCCTGGGAGGCCCTGACCGAGTCGGCAGTGTGGGGGTTGCACCACCACGGCGTTCCCGCTCGTCCCGGTTTGGCCGGGTAGACTGCCCGTCAGTTGCCACCGTGGGGCTGCAGAGAGGGGCAATCCGGTGTTTCGTCACCACGGCTTCCGAACACCGGTGCCCCTACCATCCCTGACCCACGGGCGTTCGAAGGCCGTCGCCAGCCCGGCGTCGTGGTTGGGACCCTGGGTCGTGCGCTGGGCCGAGTCGGTGGCTTTCCGCGACATGCCTGCCCACCAGCACTGTTTCCGGTATTTCGCACACCTGTGAGAGGATCGGCCGAAACCTACCACACACGCAGGAGGGTGATGATGGAGCAGCTCGAACCTGTTCACGAACCAGCGGTTCACGCAGGGGGTGCAGCCGTGGTTCGGCTGACCCAGCTGGGTATCGATCCTGGTCGGCTCGCGGTGGCGCTTGATGCTGGCGACGTCGCAGCGCGGCAGGCTGACCAGTTCAGCCCAGTGACAGCGGCGGGGACGTACCGGTGGATGGAGACAGTACGGATGCTGCGTCAGGGCCTGGCTGGCGACGGCTGGACTGCGAACGACGACCGGAACTCGCCGCGGATCATCAACCCCGTTGGCGCGCTGGCGATCGTCCCGGTGAGAGGAACACCGGACACCGGCATTGCCGATGGGCAGCCCAAGACTGCCCGACCCCGTGGTCCGGCTTCGTCGCGCGCCGTCCAGATCAACGGACAGCTCGAGTTCGAGTTCGTGGCGATGCTGGCAGATATGGCGGCGGAGAAGTCAGATTCTGTGGTGACGTGGTTCCTGCTCTACCACCGTGCCCAGCACGACGCACTGCGCGCTGAGCTGTCGCTCCCGGTGCGCATCACAGAGAAGGGGCACGTCGACGCCTGGCTCGAACGTATCATTCTTCCGATGCGGACGTTCGGGCCGCAGCTGGTTGTTCCTCGTGACGCAGGTGGTGGCGATGACGTCGAGTTCGACATCGCAGCGCGCTGAGCAGCGGCTGAACCCGGCCCGGATCCGGCTGGCGCGCGAGCGTCGCGGGATGTCCAAGGTCGCGTTGGCTTCGAGGCTCGCGGTGACGACGCGGATCCTGCACAGGTATGAGACCGAAGGTGCGCCGGTGGCCCGTGCCGACGACCTGGCCGTCGCTCTCGCGGTGGATCCGGCGTTCTTCAGCCGGCCCGAGCCCACCGCGATCTGCGTCGAGCAGGGGTTCTTCCGTGCCCTGCGGCGTGCGACTGCGGCACAGCTGGGTGCGGCTCGGGCGGCAGCCTGCATCGGCGCCGAGCTGTACGAGTGGGTCGCAGACCGTTTCGCGCTTCCGCCCGTGGTCGTGCCCGACTGCGACCAGCAGGCCCCAGAGATGGCTGCCGCTGCGCTGCGTGCCGTGTGGGGACGGGGAGACGAGCCGTTGCCTAACCTCGTGCAGCTCAGCGAGGCGCACGGGGTCCGTGTCCTGAGCCTTCCCACTGATGCTGACACCGTGGATGCGTTCAGCCTGTGGCTCGACGGGGTTCCACACGTGTTCTTGTCGACGGCGAAGACCGCCGAGCGGTCGAGGTTTGACCTTGCCCATGAGCTGGGGCACCTGACCATGCACTCGCGGGTCCCACCGGACCCCGGTGCTGGGACCGCTGCTCGTCAGCTCGAAAAAGAAGCCGATGCGTTTGCGTCGGCGTTCCTCATGCCTGCGTGCGACGTTCTTGCGAATGTGGGAAGAGAGCCCGCTGTTCCGCAGGTCCTGCGGATCCGGTCGTACTACAAGGTGTCCGCGATGGCGGCAACCCGGCGGTTGTACGACCTTGGGCGCCTCACCGAGTGGAGCTACCGGCAAAACTGTGTCCAGCTTACCCAGCGTGGTTTCCGATCGGGGGAGCCCGATGGGATCTGCCGTGAGCTGTCCCGCGTTTTCTCCACCGTGTTCGCGTCGCTACGTGAGCAAGGTGTCAAGGTGAACGAGGTGTGCCGAGCCCTTGGCATCACGCACCACGAACTTCACGGCCTGACCTTCGGCCAGGTCGCGCTTCCCATCGCTGGTGACCAGCGATCGGTGCCAGCCTCTCGCCCAGTCCTCAGTGTTGTCGGTGCTCGAGCTCACTGACTTCGGCCGGGTTACTTGGTGACGTAGGTGGTGCCGTCCCAGGTGAAGACCTGGGTGTCCTTGGTGCCGCTGGCGCAGTCGGGCTCGCAGTCGTCGGAGGTCACTTCGACCTCGTACAGGCCTGTGGAACCGGGGCCCTGGAGCGCGGCGGAGTAGAAGTCCAGGGTGGTTGTCGGGCTGCCGTCAGTGCCGAAGCCGGCGAGGACCTCAAAGCCCGTCGGGGTGGGCCGCAAGATGATGACCCCGTCGAGGCGGCCAGGGTTGTAGGTGATGAACACGTTGCCGCTGGCATCCACACCTGGGTCAGCCATGGCGAACTCGTAGTACCCAGCGGTGAACGGCTGCACCCAGCGCACCTCGCCGCTGCGGTCGACGACGAGCACCCCGGCCTGCTCGTCTGGGCCGCTCCCTGCTGTCGGGCCGCAGGCGATGACGGTCGTCGGTCCCCAGGCGGTGTGGTCGACCTGCGTCGCGCCGTTGGCGCCTGTCGCACCAAGCTCGGACTGGCACAGCCGCTGCTGGTCAGCGGCGGGCAGGAGCGCGCCACCTGTGACGGGGTCCGACGGTGAGGTCGTCGCCGGCGGTGTGCCACCAGACGTCGTGTCGTCGGAGCACCCGGCGACCCCGACGGCAATGACCGCGGCGGCGATGAGCGGGACGAACCGACGAACCGTACGTGCCATGGTGCTCTCCTCAGGTCGTAGCAGGTACGACGGTAGCGCCAACCACACCGCGGCGTCGCTGTTTGGGCCCACACATGCCCCTGGCGGGGCACGGTAGGGTCAGGGACGTGATGGACGCACCCACGCTCGCCAGCGGGCGGGTCGTCGTGCTGGCCTCCGGGGCGGGTACGACGATGGCAGCGCTGCTGGCCGCCCACGACCAGCCCGACTACCCGGCCAGGGTCGTCGGTGTGGTCAGCGACCAGCCCGGGGCCCAGGCCCTGGAACGGGCCCGCGCCGCGGGGGTGCCCACCGCTGTGGTGGCGATGGCCGACTGCCCCGACCGTGCTGCGTGGAACGTGGCGGTCGCTGCCGCGGTGGACGTGTTCAGCCCGGACCTGGTCGTCCTGGCCGGGTTCATGCGGGTGCTCGGGCCGCCTTTCGTCGAACGGTACCAAGGACGTGCGGTGAACACCCACCCGTCGTTGCTGCCGGCGTTCCCCGGGGCGCACGCGGTGCGTGATGCGCTCGCCCACGGGGTGAAGGTCTCTGGCTGCACGGTGCACCTGGTCGACGCTGGCCTGGACACCGGCCCGATCCTCGCCCAGGCTGCCGTGAGCGTCGAGGACGCCGACGACGAGCAGACCCTGCACGAGCGCATCAAGACCGTCGAACGTGAGCTGCTCGTCGGCACTGTCGCCCGCCTGGTGACCACCCCGGTCCGCCTCGACGGTCGACGCGCTGTGTTCAGCTGAGCGGCGCCGACGGTAGGCTGGCCCTGGCCGTGACTGGCGAGGGTGGATGACCACCGGGGAGCGGCCCATGTTCCCGTCGGCGCCGCCCGCCTGGGTGCCAGGGTCTCCCGCGAGAAGCTGCGGGCGTGCGCCCGCCGACCTGGAAGGCACCTGATGTCCCACCTGCTGCCCGAGCTGCCCGCCGTCGCCGACCCCACCGACCCGGCGACCCGTCGTCCGGTGCGCCGGGCCCTTGTGAGCGTGTACGACAAGACCGGGATCGTCGCGCTCGCGACGGCCTTGCGCCACGCCGGGGTGGAGATCGTCTCGACCGGCTCGACTGCCACGACGATCGCCGCCGCAGGTGTGCCGGTCAGCCGCGTCGAAGACCTCACCGGGTTCCCCGAGTGCCTGGACGGGCGGGTCAAGACGCTGCACCCCAAGGTCCACGCCGGGCTCCTGGCTGACACCCGTCGGCCCGAGCACCTGGCCCAGCTCGACAGCCTCGGTGTGGCGGCGTTCGAGCTTGTCGTGGTCAACCTCTACCCGTTCACCGCGACCGTCGCCTCAGGTGCCGCACCTGACGAGTGCGTCGAGCTCATCGACATCGGTGGGCCGTCGATGGTCCGTGCCGCGGCGAAGAACCACCCGAGCGTCGCGGTCGTCGTCGACCCCGCCGGGTATGACGACGCCGCGCGCGCTGTGGCCGCCGGCGGGTTCACCTTGGCCCAGCGCCGCGGTCTGGCCGCTGCGGCGTTCGCCCACACCGCCGCCTATGACGCGGCCGTGGCCACCTGGTTCGCCGAGGTCTACGCCCCGGACGCCACAGCTGTGGCCACCGGCGCCCCGGCTGTCGTCGCCGCGACCTGGACCCGCGGTCCGGTGCTGCGCTACGGGGAGAACCCCCACCAGAGCGCCGCGCTGTACCTCGACGCCGACGGAGCCGCAGGCCGGGGCCTGGCCGGGGCCCGCCAGCTGGGCGGCAAGGAGATGAGCTTCAACAACTACACCGACGCTGACGCGGCGTGGCGCGCCGCCCACGACCACGGCGAGGCGCCGGCTGTGGCGATCATCAAGCACGCGAACCCGTGCGGTGTCGCTGTGGGCACCGACGTCGCCGACGCCCACGCCAAAGCCCACGCCTGCGACCCGGTGTCGGCCTACGGCGGTGTCATCGCGACGAACCAGCAGGTCACCTTGGCGATGGCCGAGCAGGTCGCGCCGGTGTTCACCGAGGTCCTCGTGGCGCCGGGGTACGACGAGGACGCCCTGGCGGTCTTGGCGGCGAAGAAGAACCTGCGTGTGCTCGTCGTCGACCACGTCGCCGCGCCGCCTGACCGGCGGCTGGTCACCGGTGGCCTGCTCGTGCAAGACCGCGACATGCTCGACGCAGCCGGTGACGACCCCGCGGCCTGGACGCTGGCCGCCGGCGAACCCGCTGACGAAGCCGTCCTGGCCGACCTGCTGTTCGCCTGGCGGGCCGTGCGGGCGACCAAGTCCAACGCTGTGCTGCTCGCACGTGACGGTGCCAGCGTGGGTGTGGGGATGGGTCAGGTCAACCGTGTCGACTCGTGCCGCCTGGCTGTCGAACGCGCGAACACCCTGGCTGACGGGGCTGAACGCGCCCGCGGCGCCGTCGCAGCCTCGGACGCGTTCTTCCCCTTCGCCGACGGCCCCCAGATCCTCATCGACGCCGGGGTGCGTGCGATCGTCCAGCCTGGTGGGTCCATCCGCGACGCTGAGGTTGTCGCCGCAGCCCAGGCCGCTGGGATCACCATGTACCTCACCGGAGCGCGGCACTTCTTCCACTGAGCCGCTGCGCCGGTCAGGGGCTGGGTGTGATGGTCGGCAGCTGGCCGAAGACGCCTGTCATCGTCCACCACATGCCGGCGGCCATGAGAGCCACGAACCCACACACCCCCAGCATCAGCGCGAAGATCCCGTCAAAACCGAACCCCAGCAGCTGTGGGGGAGCCTGCGGGTTGCGTGGGTCGACGAGCACGGTGATCGGACGTCCCCGTACCGGCCCGAGAAACCCAGTGCCCATGTGGTTGCGCGAGAGGAAGCTTTTCGTCGCCCGCGCCCACCCGCCTGGCACCGGGTAGTCGAACGTCACCAGCACCCCCACGAGGATCCACCGCACCTGGACAACCACTGCCTGCACCTTGACCCACCCCCTGTGCCGGCGCGCCCAGTGCACCCCCAGCGCCGCAGAGCCGGCACAGCTCCCCAGCGCCACCGCACCAAGGACCACCGTCGCGAGCATGCACTCCTCCAGTCAGCGCGAACGCTCGCCATGGTAGCTCCAACCAGGACGAACCAGGCACGGCCGCGGCCACGCCCCCTTCGTCACCTGCGGCGTCAGCCCGGTTTGGTTCATTCAAAAGGGTGAGTTACCGTCGTATGGACAGATCCACCGAAAGGGGACAACGATGTGGGGCAAGGCGTTGGTGACAGCGGTAGCGCTGGCAGTCGTGCTGGGCGGATGCACCAGCTCAGGCGGCACTGACGGGTCGACTGCCGGGACGGACCCGGCTCCGCACGACCCGGGGGGTGTGCTCGTCGAGCAGACCATCGACACAGTGACAGCAGAGTCCAGAAAAGACCGTCCTCTGGGTGGCACGATGACGGTGACCGTCCGTTCGGTGACGGTGTCGCAAGGCCGGACTGTCGTCACCTGGGCCATGCGCTGGGACAACCCAGGCGCCGCCGCCGACGCGTCAGCACCAGTGGACGACTTTTTCCGCACGGCCAGCCCGCCGGTGCTGACCGATGGCACGGCCCTGAAGTATTACTATCCGTTGTGCCGCAGAGACTGGCGCGGCGCCGTCAACGAGATATACTGCCGGAGCGACGCGCTCTTTTCGCCGCGCCAGTACTCTGGGCAGACGCTCGTCAACCATGAGACACAAGAGGCATGGGCCATTTTTCCGGAGGTGGGCAAAGACACCACGACGGTCGACCTGAGCTTGCCTGGTGGGCTGCCGACCTTCCACGAGCTTCCGGTGACCCGGCAATGATGCGCCGTCGTGCCCTGCTGGCCAGCGCAGGTGCTGTGGTGCTGGCGATGTGCGTCGGGGTGGTCCCGGCGTCTGCCAAACCAGACAAGAACGACCTGGACGCGGCGCTCGCCGACCTTGACGTCACACCGGAGATGGTCGTTGGTTCGACGTTCGACATCGTCGCTGCGAATGCGACGTTCGACATCAAGAGCCAGTACTCTGAGTTCGGTTTCGAAACCACTGAGATCATTGACGAGAACACCGTTGTCACCCTTGCCGCAGACCTGTTGTTCGAGTTCGGCAAATATGATCTCACAGACCCTGCTCGTGCTGCGCTCGCCGACAGCGCCAAGAAGATCCCGCAGGGTGCCGCGGTGTCCGTCGACGGGTACACCGACTCGATCAGCGGGGACGACATCAACATCCCGCTGTCGCAGGCCCGGGCCAAGACCGTCGCTGACGCCCTCGGCGCGGCCCGCCCAGACCTCGTGCTCACCTCGACCGGGCACGGCAGCGCCAACCCTGTCGCGCCAAACACAGACGACGACGGGTCGGACAACCCCGTGGGACGCCAGCTCAACCGCCGCGTCACGCTCACCTACACGACGTAGGTCTTTTCGCCACGATCGAGTTCGATGGTTTGGTGGCGACTTCGACAGTCAAACTGTCGAAGTCGCCACCAAACCATCGAACTCGGTCTGCGGAGCCGGGACCGTATTCTCCGGCATCAGCTGGAGACGTCCGAAATCGAGCATCGGGTTCATCGTCCGACAGGCCCCCTGGTCAGGTGCCAGCAGGGCCAGAACCGTCCCCAGTCCTGTGGCGTGACAAGATCGTGGGGTGCCTGCGCGACCGTCTTCGTCCTTGCCCCGAGGGGCGCTGACCTCCCGCCTGCCCTCCGGCGACGACCCTGACGCGTTCGTCGAGACGTTCGTCGACTGGGTCGGCGACACCGGGTTGCGGCTGTACCCGCACCAAGAAGAGGCGTTGCTGGCCCTGGCCACGGAAGCGCACGTCATCGTCTCGACGCCGACCGGGTCGGGCAAGTCGCTGGTCGCGGTGGCCGCGCACGCCGCGGCGATGGCCCGGCGGCAGCGGTCGTACTACACCGCTCCGCTCAAGGCCCTGGTCTCGGAGAAGTTCTTCGCCTTGGTCGAGGTGTTCGGCGCCGACGCGGTCGGGATGGTCACCGGCGACTCGGCGGTGAACCCCGGCGCGCCGGTCGTGTGCTGCACCGCGGAGATCTTGGCGAACATCGCCCTGCGCGACGGGGTCGACGCAGATGTCGGGCAGGTCGTC